>NZ_JBFAPC010000023.1:0-46772 GCF_040675535.1 Patulibacter sp. NPDC049589
CGGCCGATCTGGCCGGGGCCCGCCGGCGTGGCGCGCCCGCGGCCGTGCTCCGGCGCCGGAGCACCCGGCAGCGGCAACGGCACGGCGGACGCGGCCACGGGCGGCTGGGCGGGCGCGCCGGCGGGGGTGCCGGCGGCTGATCGGGACGGGTCGGTCGGGACGTCGGGCATGGGGCGGTGTCCGGTTCGGGGACGGCTCACCCGGAGGACCCCCGAGGGCGCATCAAATCACCCCCCGACCTGTGTCGCCACCGTCTCACGCGCCGCGTACGCGCCGCCGATCACCGCGCGGACCAGGTGACGCCGTTCGCCGAAATCCCCGTGCCAGACGGCGGATGCGGCCGGTGCGGCCGAACACCGGGGCCGCCTCGTCCGGGCCCGCGCGCCGCCGCGGGTGGTGCGACGTCGCCCGGCGGCGGCCGCGTCATGCGGCCGCGGTACCGCCGGCCGGACGCGGGTCGACCGGACGCCGCGGGCGTCGGCCGGCGCCCGCGGATCCGCCGGTCGCTACTCCGCGACGGGCGCGGGGGTCTCGAGGCCGAGCTCGGCGGCCAGGAGGGCCACCTCCTCGGCGTCTGGGGCGCTCGGGACGCCGCCCTCGAGGTAACCGAGCGGGACCGACGGGCCGGGACGGAGGTCCCAGTTGCGCAGGCCGAGATCGAAGGCCGCCACCGGGACGCCGACGGCGCGGGCGAACGCGCCGAACCGGCGCTGGAGGAGGACCGCGTCGCCGGTCAGGAAGGCGCGCTTGGCGGCGACGGAGACCGGGTCCCGGCCGGCGTCGAGCAGCAGAGACCACGGCGCCGCGTCCAGCAGGCCGGTCGCGCCGAGCGTCACGAGGAACTCGAAGCGCGCGTCGCGGTGCAGCCCCGGGAGCGCCAGGGCGCGGAAGGCGGCGTCGAAGCGGCGGGCGGGGTCCGTCCCGCCGGCGCCGAGGCCCTTGAGCTGGCCGCCGACGCGCTCCGCCCAGTCGCGGTAGCCCTGCAGCGTCGCGACGCCACGGTCGTGCGCGTGTGCGCCGCGCGGGCCGACGCTGACGCCCGAGAGCACCTCGGCGGCGGGCAGCGCCTCCTCGCGGCGCACGAGCAGGCGGTCGATCTCGCGGAACGGCTCGTCGCCCTCCAGCGGCCCGTAGTAGGCGACCTGGAAGAGGATCCACGTCGCCTCCTCGCGGTCGTCGGCCTCGCCGCCGGCGAGCGCCCGTGCCGTGGCGTAGGGACCCGGCGCGTCGGTCGCGAGGTGGTCGAGGCGCACGCGGGCGCGGGAGAGGTGCCCGAGCAGGTCGAGCGCCTCGCCGCTGGAGCGCAGACCCGGGAGCAGGTCGTGGCCCCAGCCGTCCTCCGCGTGCCGGGTCATCTTCTTGACGCGGACGCTCGACGACGCGGCGGCGCGGCGGGCTCCGACGGCGCCGGCGGCGGCGGTCCGGGACGCGGCGCGGGAGGTCGCGGCGCGGCGGGCGCTCGAGATCTTCCCGTTCGCCTTCTTGGTGGCCGCCTCCCGAGCGCGACGGCGCTCCCCGAGACAGACGATGCAGCGGTCTTCACGGCGACCATGACGGCAGAACACCCACCGATTGTACGGCCCGGCCGCCGTGCCGGACCTCCCCCACCGGACCGCACCGGACGTGCGTCCGTGCTTGTGGGTTCCCGCTCCCGGCTCAGCCGTCGGCGCGGCCGAGGATCCCGTCGACCAGGAGCGCCCGGAGGACCGCGAGGGCGACGGCGGGGTCGTCGCCGCCCCGCTCCGCGAAGCGCATCGCGATGTCCATGCCGGCGCCGATCACGCCGGAGGCCAGGAGCTCGGTGTCGAGATCCGCCGCACCGGCGTCGGCGAGCAGGCGGTCGAGGTCCTCCCGGAAGCTCGCGATCACGTGCGTGAGCATGTCCCCCGCCGCGTAGGCGCGGATCGTCCCGGCGTTGCGGCGGAACATCGCCAGCAGGTCCGCGCGCTCCATCAGGAGCCCGAAGTACGCGGCCGCGCCGCGCTCGACGGCCTCGCGCGGGGTGGTGGCCGCGGCGCGGGCCGCGGTCATCCGCCGGTCGGCCTCCGCCACGTGCTCGCCGACGAGCTCCGTGAGGATCGCGTCCTTGTCGGCGTAGTAGTTGTAGAAGGTGCCCGACGCCAGGGACGTGCGGCGCACGATGTCGCGGACCGTCGTGGCGCCGAAGCCGAGCTCGGAGAACGCATCGACGGCGGCGGCGCGGATCTCCTCGCGGTTGGCGGCCTTCGTCTGCTCGCGCTTGCCGCGCGGCGGGACCGGGGTGTCGAGGGTGCCGCTACGGGGGACGTCGGTCATCGCGAGGACCCCACCCTAGAGAACCGGCGGCCGTCGCCGGAGCCGCATCGGCCGCCCGTTGGCGCCGGGCACGACGCCCCCGGTGGACGACCCGTCCACCGGGGGCGGCGCGGTGACCCGCGCCGCCCGTCGCTCAGGTGCCCGAGAGGGCGGCGGGCCGCGCCTTGCGGCCGGCCTGCTGGGCGAGGTACCGGTCCGTCACGCGGGCGCACTGGCGGCCCTCGTTGATCGCCCAGACGATCAGCGACTGACCGCGGCGGCAGTCGCCGGCGGCGAAGACGCCGTCGACGGACGTCGCGTAGGTCGGCGCCTTGAAGTTGCCGCGCTGGTCCTTGGCGAGGTCCAGGTCGCCCAGCACCGCCGGGTCGGGGTGCAGGAAGCCCATCGCGAGCAGGACGAGCTCCGCGGGCTGCTCGCGGGCGGTGCCGTCGACCGGCCCGAACGGCGGGGCCGGCTGGGCCTGGGCGTAGCGCAGGGTCGCGACGCGGCCCTGCTCGTCGCCGTCGAGCCCGAGCGTCGCGACCGAGAAGTTCTGGACGCCCTTGCCGATGGCCCGGGCCTCCTCCATCGCGTAGCTCAGGCGGAACTTCTGCGGCCACAGCGGCCACGGCGTCCGGTCGTCGGGACGTGACGAGGGCGGCTCGGGGAGCAGCTCGATCTGCACGACGGACGCGGCGTCCTCGCGGATCGACTGCGCGACGCAGTCCGCGCCGGTGTCGCCGCCGCCGATGACGACGACGTGCTTGCCGCGGGCGCTGATGCCGCGGGGCTCGGGCCGGGGCGCCTGGTGGGGCACGCCCTGCTCGTCCTGCGCCCAGCGGGTGCGCTCGTAGAGGAACTCCATGGCGAAGTGCACGCCGTCGAGCTCGCGGCCGTCGACCGGGAGGTCGCGCGGGACGCGGGACCCGGTCGCCAGGACGACGGCGTCGAACTCCTCGCGGAGCTCCTCGAGCGTCACGTCCACGCCGACGTCGACGCCGCAGCGCAGCTCGACGCCCTCGTCGACGAGCTGCTGGACGCGGCGCTCGACGAGGTGCTTCTCGATCTTGAAGTCCGGGACGCCGAAGCGGATCAGGCCGCCGGCGGCCTCGTCGCGCTCGAACAAGGTCACCGCGTGGCCGGCGCGGCGCAGCTGCGGCGCCGCGGCGAGGCCGGCGGGGCCACCGCCGACGACGGCGACCGACTGGCCCGACTCCGCCGCGGGCGGCTGGGCGGCGACCCAGCCCTCGGCCCAGGCGCGGTCGATGATCGTGTTCTCGATCTGCTTGATTGTGACGGCGTCGCCCTCGTTGATCTCCAGCACGCAGGCGGCCTCGCACGGGGCCGGGCAGACGCGGCCGGTGAACTCCGGGAAGTTGTTCGTCGCGTGGAGCTGGTCGATGGCCTCGCGCCAGCGGCCGTTGTAGACGAGGTCGTTCCAGTCCGGGATGAGGTTGCCCAGCGGGCAGCCGTTGTGGCAGAAGGGCACGCCGCAGGACATGCAGCGCGCTCCCTGCTGCTGGACCTCCTCCACCGGACGCGGGGCGATGAACTCCGTGTAGCGGCCGACCCGCTCGCGCGGATCGTCCCACTTCACCGGGGAGCGGTCGATCTTCAGGAACCCACCGAGCTCGCCCATCTAGTACTTCTCCTCGTCGGTCGTCTGCGGAGCCCCGACGGCCTCCGTCGTCTCCTCCTTCGCCGCGCGTGCGCCCACCGCGGCCTCCTCGCGCGCCAGTTGCTCCAGCACCCGGCGATAGTCCGCCGGGAAGACCTTCACGAAGCGCTGCGACAGGTGCTCCCAGTCGCCCAGGACCCGCTCCGCGACGGCCGAGCCGGTGCGGTCGCGGTGCTCGGCGATCAGGTCGCGCAGCTCGATGAGGTCGGCCTCGTCCGGACCCTCCAGCTGGTCGGCGATCGTCGGGTTGACGTTGCGACGGAACGTGTTCTGCTCGTCGAGGACGAACGCGAAGCCGCCGGACATGCCGGCGCCGAAGTTGCGCCCGACCTCGCCCAGGACGACGACCCGGCCGCCGGTCATGTACTCGCAGCCGTGGTCCCCGACGCCCTCGACGACCGTCGAGGCCCCGGAGTTGCGGACGGCGAAGCGCTCGCCGGCCCGGCCGCGGAAGAACGCGCGGCCCTCGGTGGCGCCGTAGAGCACCGTGTTGCCGACGATCTGGTTGTCCTCGGCCACGTAGGTCGCGGACTCCGGCGGGGTGACCGACAGCACGCCGCCGGACAGGCCCTTGCCGGTGTAGTCGTTCGCGTCGCCCGAGAGCGAGAACTCGACGCCGGGCGCGAGCCAGCCGCCGAAGCTCTGGCCCGCGGAGCCGGAGAACGCGATCTTCAGCGTCCCCTCCGCGAGGCCCTCGATGCCCTGCGCCGTGGCGATCCGCGACGAGATGATGCCGCCGACGCAGCGGTCGACGTTGCGGATCTTCGACGTCAGCTGCACCGGCTCGCGCCGCTCGACGGCCGGCAGGGCGTCGGGCAGGAGCTTCCAGTCGAGGTGGTCGTCGAGGTGCCCGGTCAGCTGCGGGTCGATGCCGTACAGCGTGGCGCCCTCGGCGATCTCCGGACGGTGGAAGAGGTTCGCCAGGTCGACGCCGCGCGCCTTCCAGTGGTCCACCGCCTCGTCGGCCTGCAGGAGCTCGACCTTCCCGACGATCTCGTCGATCGTGCGGGCGCCGAGCTCGGCCAGGATCTCCCGGACCTGCTCCGCGACCATCAGGAAGAAGTTGACGACGTGCTCCGGGGTGCCCTTGAAGCGCTTGCGCAGCTCCGGGTCCTGGGTCGCGATGCCGACCGGACAGGTGTTCAGGTGACAGGCGCGCATCATGATGCAGCCCGTCGCGATCAAGGGGGCGGTCGAGAAGCCCATCTCGTCAGCGCCGAGCAGCGCCGCGATCACGACGTCGCGGCCGGTCTTCAGCTGGCCGTCGGTCTGGACCCGGACGCGCGAGCGCAGGTCGTTGAGCAGCAGCGTCTGCTGGGTCTCGGCGAGGCCGATCTCCCACGGCACGCCGGCCGAGACGATCGACGACAGCGGCGACGCGCCGGTGCCGCCGTCGTGACCGGCGACCACGATGTGGTCCGCCCCGGCCTTCGCGACGCCGGAGGCGATCGTGCCGACGCCGACCTCGGAGACGAGCTTCACCGACACCGACGCCTCGGGGTTGCCGCAGCGCAGGTCGTAGATGAGCTGCTTGAGGTCCTCGATCGAGTAGATGTCGTGGTGCGGCGGCGGCGAGATCAGGCCGACGCCCGGCGTGGTGTGCCGGACGGAGCCGATGTACTTGTCGACCTTGTGGCCGGGCAGCTGGCCGCCCTCGCCGGGCTTCGCGCCCTGCGCCATCTTGATCTGCAGCTGGTCCGCGTTGGCGAGGTAGTGCGACGTGACGCCGAAGCGGCCCGACGCGACCTGCTTGATCGACGAGCGCTTGCGGTCGCCGTTGGCCTCGGGCGTGAAGCGCCGCGGGTCCTCGCCGCCCTCCCCCGTGTTGCTGCGACCGCCGAGGCGGTTCATCGCGATGGCGAGGTTCTCGTGCGCCTCGGTCGAGATCGAGCCGAGGGACATCGCGCCGGTCACGAACCGCTTGACGATGGCCGAGGCGGGCTCGACCTCCTCCAGCGGGATCGGCTCGACGCCGTCGGTGTTGAAGGCCATCAGGCCGCGCAGCGTCGCCTTGCGGGTCGCGTCGCCGTTGCTCGTGTCCGAGAACTCGCGGAACTTCGCGCGGGCGTCGTCGTCGGGCTTGTCGCGGTCGCCGACGCGGACCGCGTGCTGAAGCAGCGAGATCGTGGTCGGGTTCCACATGTGGTGCTCGCCGTCGCGGCGCCACGAGTACATGCCGCCGACGGGCAGGAGGGCCTCGACGCGGGCGCCGACCTCGGTGGGGTCGTGCTCGGCGTCGAGGATCCAGGCGCGGGCGTGCCGCTCGAGCGTCTCCTGCGCGAGGACCTCGAGGCCGACGCCGCCGATGCGGGACGCCGTGCCGGTGAAGAAGCGGTCGATGAGGTCGGCGTGCAGGCCGACGGCCTCGAAGATCTGCGCGCCGGAGTACGACGCGATCGTCGAGATGCCCATCTTCGAGATGGCCTTCAGCAGGCCCTTGCCGATGGCCTTGACGACGTTCTTCTGGGCCGTGGCGGCGTCGGTGACGCCGGGGATCCGGCCCTGGGCGACGAGGTCGTCGACCGTGTCGAACATCAGGTACGGGTTGATCGCCGCCGCGCCGTAGCCCAGGAGGGTGGCGAAGTGGTGGACCTCGCGCGGCTCGGCGGACTCGATGACGAGGCCGGCCTCCAGCCGCACGCCCTCGCGGACGAGGTGGTGGTGGACCGCCGCGACCGCGAGCAGCGACGGGATCGCGACGCGGGCGCCGCTGGCGGCGCGGTCCGAAAGGATCAGGACGTTGCGGCCGGCCTGGATCGCGTCGTAGGCCTCGTCGCAGGCGTCCGCGATCCGGCGGTGGATGCCGTCCGGGCCGTCGGCGACGGGCCACGTGATGTCGATCGTGTGCGACTTGAAGACGCCCTGGTCGACCTGACGCAGGGTCTCCATCTCGTCGTTGCGGAGGATCGGGTGCTTGAGCACCAGGTGGTGCGCGTGCTCCGGCGTCTCCTCGAGCAGGTTCTTCTGGCCGCCGATCGAGGCGGACAGGGACATGACGATGTCCTCGCGGATCGGGTCGATCGGCGGGTTCGTCACCTGCGCGAACAGCTGCTTGAAGTAGCTGAACAGCGGCGGGCGCTTGTCCGAGAGGACCGCGAGCGCGGCGTCGTTGCCCATCGAGCCGATCGGCTCGGCGCCGCCGGAGGCCATCGGCGTCAGCAGGACGCGCTCGTCCTCCTGCGTGTAGCCGAACGCCTGCTGGAGCTGGCGCAGGTGCTCGCCGGACTCGTGGACGGCCGTGCGCTTCTCGAGGTCCGAGAAGTGGACGACCTGGTCGCGGTGCCACGCCTCGTACGGGCGCTGGGTGGCGACCTGCTTCTTGATCTCCTCGTCGGAGACCACGCGGTGCTGCTCGAGGTCGACGAGGAAGAGCTGACCCGGGGCCAGGCGGCCGAGGCGCTCGATGTTGCTCGGGTGGATGTCGAGCATCCCGGCCTCGGAGCCGAGGATGATCCAGCCGTCCTTGGTCTGCGCCCAGCGGCCGGGGCGGAGGCCGTTGCGGTCCAGCGTGGCGCCGACCGTGCGGCCGTCGGTGAAGAGCACGGCGGCGGGGCCGTCCCACGGCTCCATCATCAGCGAGTGGTAGGCGTAGAAGCCGGCCAGCTCGGGGGTCAGGTCGTCGCGGCCCTCGTAGGCCTCGGGGACCATCATCATCACCGCGTGCGGCAGCGAGCGGCCCGCGAGCATCAGCAGCTCGAGGACGTTGTCGAACGTCGCGGAGTCCGAGCCGCCGGGGCGGACGACGGGCTTGATCTTCCCGATGTCCCCACCGAACAGGTGCGAGCCGAGCTGCGACTCGCGCGCCCGCATCCAGTTGATGTTGCCGCGCAGGGTGTTGATCTCGCCGTTGTGGGCGATCACGCGGTTGGGGTGCGCGCGGTCCCAGCTCGGGAACGTGTTGGTCGAGAAGCGCGAGTGCACCAGGGCGATCGCGGACTTGAAGCGCTCGTCCTGCAGGTCCGGGAAGAACGCCGGCACCTGGGCGGACAGCAGCATGCCCTTGTAGACCAGCGTCCGCGACGAGAACGTCGACGCGTAGAAGTCGGGCGTCGCCAGCTCGCAGATGCGGCGGATGACGTAGAGCTTGCGCTCGAACGCCTCCTGGTCGTGGTCGAAGCCGGGGCCGGCCTCGATGAAGATCTGGCGGAAGTAGGGGCGCGCCGCGTTGGCGGTGACGCCGATCTCCTCCTCGCGCACCGGCACGTCGCGCCAGCCCAGCACGCGCTGGCCCTCGGTGCGGACGTTGCGCTCCACCATCTCCTCGATGTGGCGGCGCTGGGTGGCGTCCCGCGGCAGGAAGCACATGCCCACGGCGTAGCTGCCGGGCTCCGGCAGCTCGAAGTCCACGACCGCGCGGAGGAACTCGTGCGGGATCTGGACGAGGATGCCCGCGCCGTCGCCCGTGCGGGCGTCGGCACCGGCGGCGCCGCGGTGATCCAGGTTCTCGAGGGCCGTGAGGGCCCGGACGAGCGTCTCGTGCTGCGGCACGTTGTCCAGGCGGGCGACCATCGCCACGCCGCACGCGTCGTGCTCGTTCCGTGGGTCGTAGAGGCCTTGGGCCGCGGGAAGACGGGTGAATCGGGTCATAGGCAAGGGAGGTGCGCCGCGGGAAGGGCCCGCAGGAGCGCTCCGGGGTGGGCGACGAAGCGACCCGGAGGGAACGGCGGATTCTACACCCCGTCCCCAAGGACTCCAGTCCGGCGGGAACGGGTGCGGCGCGCCCGGCCCGGGTAGCTTCTGAGGAGATGGCCTCGGAAGCCGACGAGCAGCGCCCCACGCGGCTGCGCCCACTGCGCGACGTCGATCTCGACGCGCGGGCCTGGCGGGGCGTCTACGTGCGGGCGTTCGGCCAGTTCCGCGAGCAGGGGATGACCGACTGGGCGGCCACGCTGGCCTACTACTCGGTGCTCTCGATGGTGCCGATCCTCCTGGTCGCCGCGGCGCTCCTGACCCTGCTGGGCGCCGACTCGCTGCCGAAGACGATCGCGGACGAGTTCTCGTCGCTGGTCTCCGACCGGACTTCGAGCTCAACCGCCAGCGACAGCGCCAACGCGGTGCGCGGGCTCGTCGAGAACGCGCTGCAGCAGGCCAAGGGCGGCGCCAGCATCGCCCTGGCGATCTCGGTCGCGCTGGCCCTCAACGGGGCGTCCGGGGCCTTCGCCGCGGCCGGGCGGGCGCTCAACGTCGTCCACCACGTGCCCGAGACCCGCGGATTCGTGCGCCACAAGGCCGCCGACGTCGGCATCGCGTTCCTCGCGATCGTCCTGATGGCGTTCGCGGCGATCCTCTTCGTCCTGGGCGGCGGGATCGCCGACGACGTCTTCGACTACCTCGGCCTCGGGAACGCCCCGATCATCTGGCAGGTCCTGCGGCTGCCGGTCGGCCTCGCCGCCCTGCTGCTGGTCATCGGGCTCGTGTACTCGCGGGCGCCCGACCTCCAGGAGCCGAAGCTGCGGCTCTTCACCGCCGGGACGTTCACGGCGCTCGCCGCCTGGGCGCTGGCCACCGTGTTCTTCGCGGCCTACGTCCGCTTCGCCGGCTTCGGCAGCGCCTACGGGGCGCTCGGCGGCGCCGTCGTCCTGCTCTTCTGGCTCTGGCTCTCGTCGGCGGCGTTCCTCTTCGGCGCCCAGGTCGAGGCCGAGACCGAGCGGACGCGCCTGCTGCGCGGCGGCCCGCCGGCCGCGATGGGCGTGCCGCTCGAGGACGAGCTCCTCGACGAGGACACGGCCGACCTGCGGTGAACGCGGCTCAGGCCCGCGCGCCGGCCCGGCCCGCGCGGTCGACCTCCGCCGCGACGCGCTCCTGGAGGTCGTCGCGACGGGCCGCCGGGAACGGGTAGGACGCCGGGGCGTCGGGCGCCTCGGCGAAGACGAAGACGACCTCGACCGCCGTGGCCCCCGCGAGCAGCGCCGCGAGCGCGTAGACGTCGCGCTGCAGCGCGTAGTGGGCGTCGACGACCGCGCTGGGAGCCCGCCCCGCCAGGCGGTTGGTCTTCCAGTCGACGATGGTCGCCCGGCCCCCGGCCTCCTCGAGCCAGAGGTCGACGAAGCCCTGGACCAGCGGCCGCCCGGCACCGACGTCGAAGAGGAACGGGCGCTCGAGGTGGCGGCGCTCCGGCGGGAGGGCCAGGGCGCGACGCGCGACCTCGGTCCCCTCCAGCCGCGCCGCCATCGCGACCAGGGCCTCGGCGTCGTGAGCGTCGAGCGCCCCGAGCCCGGGGAACTCGTCGGCGAGCACGGCGCGGACGTCGGCCTCGGTCGCCGGGGTGCCGCCGGCCGCGGCGGGCGACGCGCCCCCGAGGCGGGCCTCGAGCAGGCCGTGGACCGCCACGCCGCGCGTCCGGGCGTCCAGCGCCGCGGTCGTGAACAGCGTCGGCGGCGGCGTGGCCGGCAACCCCGCCGGGTCGTCGTCCGTCCGCTCCTCGTCCGCGGTCGCCCGGACGTGCCGGACGTCGCCGGGGTCGGACTCGAGGCCCAGCCGGTCGGCGAGCGCGGAGTAGCTGACCGGGTCGGGCAGCGGCAGCGCCGGGGGCGGCTCGGGCTCGTGGCCTGCGCGCTCCGGGTCCCAGCCCGGCCCCGCGGCGGCGACCGGGGTGGACGCCGGGGCGGGAGCGATGTCCTCGGGTCCGGCCGTCGCCGCCGGGTCGCGCACGACGAGCCGGACCGATGCCGGGGTCGTGATCCGGCCGGTCGGGTCGGCGACGTCGAACGTCCGCTCGTCCCCCATGCTCGGCCAGGCGTCGACGGGGACGGCGATCGGCAGCAGCCAGCGCAGCGGCGGCGTCCGGGGCGCGCCGTCGTGGTCGTCGGGCAGCGTGGCGGTGGCCTTGGACTCGTCGAGCCGGTCCAGCAGCACGCGCTCGGCGCCGCTGCCTTCGGTGGCCCGCGGCCACGTGCCGCAGAGCAGCAGGCGCTCCTTCGCACGGGTGACCGCGACGTGGACGAGCCGGCGTTCCTCCTCCGCCTGCGCGCGGTCCGCGGCGGCCGAGAGCCGGTCGTAGTCCCAGAGCCGCACGGGCTCGCCGGCGACGCTGGTGCGCAGGCCGACGCGCTCGCTCGCGGGATCGGCGTCCAGCAGGATGCCCGCACGGGACGCGTTGATCGGGGACCCGAGGTCGCAGCAGACGACGACCGGCCACTCGAGGCCCTTCGAGCGGTGGACGGTGGTGATCCGCACCGCGTCGCCGTCGGTCAGGACCGGGGCGTCGGGGCCGTCACGGTCCTCGGCGATCCGGCGCAGCACGCCGACGAGGTCGTCGCCCGCGGCCTCCTGCTCCTCCACCCAGGCGACCAGCGCCTCGACGCCGGCCCACCGGCGCGCGCCGCCCGGCCGGGCGAGGATCGCGGAGCGGTAGGCCTCGTTGCCGCGGACGTCGGCGAGCAGCGCCGCCGGGCCGAGCCGCCGGGCGAGCCCGCGGTGGCGGACGAGCGCCATCGTCTGCAGGTCGAGCTCGTCCCGGGCGTCGTCGGGCATCACGTGGACGGCCCGGTGGCCGGGCGTCCCGGTTGCGCGCAGGGTGTCCCAGAGCGCCGGCCGCGGCTGGCGGGCCTCGCGGGCGCGCTCCAGCGCGTCGCGGTGCTCGGCGGCGAGCGGCACGATCGCGTCGGCGTCGACCGCCGCGGTCGGCAGCCGCAGGGCGCCGAGCAGCGCGACGTCGTCGAGCGGGTTGACGACGGCCCGCAGCCAGGCCTCGAGCTCCTGCGCCTCCAGCGTCCGCAGCAGCGGGCTGGCCACGACCGGGACCGCGTCGACGCCGCGCTCCAGCAGCGCGCGCTCCAGTGCGGCGACGGGGGCGGTGCGGCGGACGAGGATCGCGACGTCGGCGGCGGACCGGCCCGCGGCGAGCAGCTCGGCGACGAGCCCCGCGACGTACTCGGCCTCCCCCGGCTCGATCGGTGTCTCGCCGCCGTCCTCCGGGTCGGGCTCGCGGGCCGCCGCGGAACGCGGGTCGGTGCCCAGGACGTGGATCTCGACCGGCGGCGCCGCGCGCGTGTCCTGCGGCGGACGGCCGTGGCCGCCGACGAGCGGCTGGTAGCCGTCGTGGCCCGGGTCCCCCAGGCGATTGGCGAGCGCCAGGACGTCGGCCGGGCAACGGAAGGTCTCGTCCAGCAGCAGGCGGCCCTCGCCCTCGGCGGCCCGGCGCGCGGCCTCGTCGAAGCCCGCGACGGTCGCGTGGCGGAACCCGTAGATCGCCTGCAGCCGGTCGCCGACCTGGAAGCGCGCCTCGGGGGTGGACAGCCGCTCCACGAGCTCGAGCTGCACGGGGTTCGTGTCCTGGTACTCGTCGACGAGCACCTGGCGGAACCGCGCGCGGAGCCGCGCCTCGACGTCCGGCCGGCGGCGCAGCAGGGCGAGCAGCGCGAGCAGGAGGTCGTCGAAGTCCATCACCGCGCGCTCGCGCTTGAGGCGGCGGTAGGCGCGGGCGGTCGCGACGAGGAGCGCCTCGCGCAGCCGCAGGTCGCGCTCCGCCGCGGGGGCGACGAGGACCGCGCGGTGGAGGTCGACGGCCCCCGCGATCGCGTCGCGCAGGGCGCCGACCGACGGGCCCTTGCCGACCTTCGGCGCTCGCGTCGGCATCGTCCACGTGGCGAGCACCGCGGCCGGCGGGAGGGCGGGATCGGGGCCGTCCGGGTCGCCGACGTCGGCGTGGACCCCGGAGACCGCGTCGAGGACGAGGTCCAGCGCGCGCTGCCCGGCCTCGGTCGGCTTGCCGGACGCGAAGGCCTCGCGGGCCTCGTCGGCGGCGGGGACCGCGGCGTCGCGCAGCGCGCGCAGCGCGGCGCGGACGTCGTCGTCGAGCGTCGGGGGCGCCGGCAGCGCCCGCCCCGGTGTGACCGCGGGATCGCGGCCCTGGGTCCGGCGCAGCGCCAGGAGCCCGAGGGTCTCGTCGCCCAACGCGTCCGGGCCGACCGCCGCGGCCAGGCTCAGCGCCGCGGCGCCGTCGGCGGGGGGCGCACCCTCGGGGGCCTCCGGCGGCGTGCCGCCGCGGGCCCGCAGCGGGTCGTCGAGCCAGGCGGCCAGGGCCTGCTCGAACGCGAGCTCCCGCAGCTCGCGGGCCCGGCCCTCGTCCGCGACCTGCGCGTCGGGGTCGATGCCCGCGGCCAGCGCGTAGCGGCGCAGCAGCCGCTGGGCGATGCCGTGGAAGGTCCCGATCCAGGCGTCCTCGAGCCGCCAGCGCTCGGGCAGCTCGACGTCGCCGCCGACCAGGGCCTCGAGCCGGCGGCGGACGCGCTCGCGCATCTCGGCCGCGGCCTTGTCGGTGAACGTGATCGCCAGGACGGCGCCCGTGGCGAGGGTGTCGTCGCCCTCCAGGAGCCGCAGGTAGCGCTCGACCAGGACGCTCGTCTTGCCGGCGCCCGCTCCGGCGGAGACGAGCGTCTCGCCCCGCCGCTCGATCGCCGCCGCCTGGCGCTCCGAGAACACGGCCTCGCCCGGGAGCTCACGGCGCAGCCGGCCGTCGGGCGCGTAGAGCCGGTCGCGCGCGATCGGCGAGCTGCGGAGGTCCTCGGGGGCGCTCACGGCAGCAGCCTCGCGACCGCGGCGTGGTCGCAGACGCCGCTGTCCGCGTGGATCGACGCCCCGGCCAGCGGGGTCACCGCCCCGGCGCGCAGCAGCGCGACGGCCTCGGCCGCGCGAGCACGGACGGCCTCCACCGCGGCGGCCACGTCGTCGAGCTCCTTGAGCCCGGACCGGCCCCCGAGCACGCCGCGCAGCTCGAGCCCGGCCGGGGGGCGGGCGCCCGGGTCGACGCCCGTGGCCGGGGACGTCGGCTGGTAGAGCGCGAAGGCGACGGGCTCCGACGGCGTCGCGATCGCGCCCGCGTAGAGCCCGGCCTGCAGCGTCGCGGTCGCCGCCCAGCGGCCGGCCCCGACCGCCCCCCCGACGCCGAGCTTGTAGTCCACGACGCCCTGGCCGCGGCGGCCGTCCGGCAGGTCGACCACGTCGACGCGGTCGATCCGGCCGACCGCCTCGACGCCGTCGCCGAGGTCGATCGCGGGCACCGCGCCGTCGCCGCCGACGACGACCTCCGTCGCCCGCAGGGCCGCCGGCCCGTAGCGCTCCGGCAGCGCCGCGAGCAGGGCCGACACGCCGACGTCGACCCGGCGCAGCAGGACGCGAGCGCGGTGGGCGGGCATCCCGGCGGTGGCCCGCGGCCCCTCGGCCCGCAGCGCCGCCCGGCCGGCCGTCACCAGCACGGCCGGGTCGATGTCCCCGTACGGGATGCCGTCGGAGGCGGCGTCGACCAGCGCGCGCTCGAGCACCCGGTGGACGAGGTTGCCGTGGACCTGGGCCTCGGAGTCGGGCGTGGCGTCGTCCGCCCGGGCGAGGTGCTCGACGACCCAGCAGACGGGGCAGCGCGCGAGCCGCTCGACCTCGCGCACCGCGAATCGCTTGCGGTCCAGCAGCGCGCGACGGACGGCCTCGCGCCCCGGGCCGTCGAGCTCGGCACCGAACGGCGCGGCGACCGCCAGCGCGCGGCGGCGACCGGGCCGGACGGCCGAGGCGCCGCGGAACACGGTCAGCGGCCGGCCGGGGTGCAGCGCGGCGGCCACGTCGGCCAGGAACGGGGCCGGCGGCAGGACCTCGCCGGCGTCGGAGGCGACGGGCCGCGACAGCACGAGCCGGCGCGTCGGCCGCGCGACGAGCTCGAGGAAGAGGACGCGCTCGGCGGCGAGCCGGGCGACGGGGAGCCCGAGCGTCGTGCCGCCCGCGCGGGCCAGGACCTCGCGGGCGTCGCGGTCGACGAGCGGATCGACGGGCTCCGGCGCCGGGAACGCCTGCTCGCGGAGGTCCGCCAGCGCCAGCACCGCCACCTGCCGGCCACGCAGGGACGGCGGGTCCGCGATCTCCAGGCGGCCGGGGCCCGCGGGCTCGCCGACCGGCACCGGCAGCTCGGCGAGCTCCTCGGCGAGCTCGGCCGGCCCCGGGAGCAGGCCGGCGTCGGCGCCCGCCAGGGTCGAGAGCGCCACGAGGTGCTCGCGGATCCGCCGCGCTGCGGCGAGCTCGGGATCGCGGTCGGCGGGGCCCGTGGGCGCAGCGAGCAGCTCCTCGAGCAGAGGCAGCGCGGCCAGCAGGCCGTCGAGCAGGTGCTCGGCGCCGGGGTCGCGCCGGTCCGCCGGCACGGTGCCGAGCAGGTCGCGGCCCTCGAGCGTGGGCGAGAACTCGTGCGCGCGGTGCTCCGCCGCGGCGGCGTCGGTCAGCCCCGAGCGGCGGAGGTCGAGCGCGAAGGCGTCGACGGCCTCGACGTTCTGCAGCGAGGCGCCGGCGCGCAGCACCGCGACGACGTCGTCGGCGGAGCCCGCCCTGGTGCGGATCCGCGCCAGGGCGGCCACCGCGGCACCGATCGCCGTGCGCCGGGCGGGGACGTCGCGCCGGCGGGCGACCGGGACGCCGCGGGAGACGAGCTCGCGCTCCAGCCGGGCGCCGGCGGCGCCTCCGGCCTCGCGGACCGCCACCGCGACGTCGTGCCACTCCAGCGTCAGCTCGTCGACGACCGCCAAGAGCTCGTCGGCCAGGGCCTCCGCCTCGGCGCGGGCGCTCCCGCCCTCGACGAGGACGACGTCGTCGAACGTCGCGGCGCCGGGCGCGTCGGCCGACGGGGCAACGTCCTCGGCCCGCCCGTCCGCAGCCGCGGGCCGCGGCTCGAACAGCCGGCGCTCCAGCACGCCACGCCCGCCCTCCCCGCTGCCGGCCGACAGCGCGACCTCGTGGCGGCCGAGGGACGCGACGGCGACGTCGGCGAGCTCGGGCGACCCGTCCTTCAGCGGCAGCGCGCCGGTGCTCCCGCGGGAGCGCCCGGCCGCGTCGGCGGCGACGGCGCGGAGCTCGTCGACGACGGGCCGGCGGGCGCTCGTGGCCAGGCGCTCGTCCTCGAACGGCAGCGAGACGACGACGTCCGCGGCGCGCGCAAGCGTCCGGACCAGGGCCATCTGCCCGAACGTCAGGTCGTCGAAGCCGTAGAACGCGACCGGGCGGCCGCCCCACAGCGCCGGGTCCGCGGCGACCACCTGGCGGACGATGCGGGCCTGGGCCGCGGGCGAGGGCAGCGGATGGCCCTGGCCGTCGACGAGGCCGGACGACGAGGTCGCGACGTCGCGCAGCACGCCCCGGAGGTCCTCGACGAGCTGCCCGTCGACGCCGTGCTCGAGCGGGTCCAGGTCGGCGAGGTCGGCGTGCAGGGCGTCGGGGCCGAAGCCGCGCTCGGCGAGCTCCTCGAGCAGGCCGTCCAGCCGCCGGCGGACGCCGGGGCGGTCGGCGGTGCGCCCGAGCGGCCGTCCCGGCGCGACGTGGGCGAGCGCCGCGGCGAGCAGCCGCTCCCGGGCGAGCGGCCCGAGGGTGGCCGCCGGGACCCCGGCGGCGCGGCGCACGAGCTCGGTCAGCCGGCCGAACGTCCCGACGGTCACGCCGACCGACACGCCGCCGGAGACCCGCAGCAGCTCGCGGCGGTAGCGGTCCGCGTCGGGGCCGGTCGGGACGACGAGGACCGGCGAGCGGCTCTCCGCGCCCCAGCGCCGGACGAGGCCGAGGACGACGCCCGCCTTGCTGGCGTTCGTCGGCCCGGTGACGAGCTGGAGGGTCACCCTTCGACCGTCTCAGGACGGCCGGACGACCTGCAGACCGCGTTGCAGCGGGCGCTCCCGGGGGCGACGACCGACGACCGCACCCGGGAGGACAACGTGCTGCCCTCAGGCGGCGACGTCGGAGCCGTCGGCCGCCGGGGCGGCCTCCACCGCGACCGCGACCGCGGCCTCGCCCGTGGCCGCGGCGGTCGCGGCCTCGGCGGCCGCGATCTCCTCCGGCGTCGGGTTCTTGAGCCCGTCCTGGGCCCACGGCTCGTCGAACTCGACGCGCCACTTCCCCTCGTCGGTCTGGTGCAGCGCCAGGCGGGCGCGGAAGTTGCGCCCCGCCCGGCTCTTGAAGCCCGTGACCGGCTTGATCGTGCGCCCGGTCTTGATGAGCTCCTTGGCCACCACCGGGGCCAGGGTCTTGCCGGCTTTGTTCTTCCAGATCACGAAGCCGCAGCCCGGATCGTCCTTCGACCAGCAGGAGAAGCCCTTGCGGTTCTCCGAGATGTCGCGACCGCAGACCGGGCAGGGCCCGAGGTTCGCCCGCGGGATGCGGACGTCCTTGAGCTTCGCGTCGAGCTCCTCGACCGTGGACTTCGCGAACAGCGCGATCGCGTCCATGAACGTCTTGCGGGACTCCTCGCCCGACTCGATCTTCGCCAGCCGGTGCTCCCAGTCGCCCGTCAGGGACGGCGACGTCAGCTGGTGCCCGTCGAGCAGCCGGATGACGTTCAGGCCCTTCTCGGTCACGAGCAGGGCGCGGCCGTCGCGCTCCGTGTACCCGACGTCGATCAGCCGCTCGATGATCGCGGCGCGGGTCGCCGGCGTGCCGATGCCGGCGTCCTTCATCGCCTCGCGGGCCTCGTCGTCGTCGACGAGCTGGCCGGCGGTCTCCATCGCGCCCAGCAGCGACGCGTCGCTGTAGCGCCGCGGCGGCTTGGTGACCTTCTCGTCCGAGGTCACCTTCGTGACCTTCGCGTCCTCGCCCTTGAGGAGCTTCGGCAGCGTCTGGTTCGCGCCCTCGGCGTCGTCGTCGTCGCCGCGCTCCTCGATCTCGCCGTAGACCCCGCGCCAGCCCGGCACCAGCAGCACGCGGCCGCGGGTGCGGAAGACGTGCGGGCCCTGGGCGATCTCGGGCGCGTCCGGCGTCTCCACCGTCGTCTCGATGCGGGTGTTCTCGAACTCCGCGTCGGGGTGGAAGACCGCGAGGAAGCGGCGGACGACCATGTCGTAGATGCGGCGGTCGTCGTCGCCCATCTTGTCCAGCACGTGCTGAGCGTTGGTCGGGATGATCGCGTGGTGGTCGGCGACCTTCTCGTCGTTGACGACCTTGCCCAGCGGCAGCGAGTCGAGGCCCTGGACGTAGTTGGCGGCGTCGCGGTACTCGGGGCGCGAGCCGACCTGGCCGGCGGTCGGCTTGATCTCGGGGATCATGTCGGTCGTCAGGTACCGCGAGGCCGTACGCGGGTAGGTCAGCGCCTTGTGCTCCTCGTAGCAGCGCTGGGCGGCACCGAGGGTGCGGCGGGCGGTGAAGCCGAAGCGGGAGCCGGCGTCGCGCTGCAACGACGTCAGGTCGTACAGCATCGGCGCCTTCTCCTTCCGGCGCACCTTGTCCAGCTTCGTGATCGTGCCGGTACGGCCCTTGACGGCCGCGGCGATCGCGTCGGACTCCTCCGCCGTCTTCAGGCGCGGCTCGGTGCCCTGGTACAGGCGGCCGAGGTAGGTCCGCGGCTTCGGGGAGTCCGGGCCGGGCCCCGCGTCGAAGCGGGCGTCCACGAGCCAGTAGGGCTCGGGGACGAACGCGCGGATCTCCTCCTCGCGGCGCGCCAGGATCGCCAGGGTCGGCGTCTGCACGCGCCCCAGGGAGACGGCGCCGTCGAAGCTCGACCGCAGGCGGATCGTGGCCGCCCGCGTGGCGTTCATGCCGACGAGCCAGTCGGCCTCGGACCGCGACTGCGCGGCCTCGCCCAGCAGGATCAGCTCGTCCGGGGAGCGGAGCTCCGCCAGCGCCCGGCGCATGGCGGCCTCGGTCATCGAGGACAGCCAGAGCCGCTCGACGGGCTGGGTGCCGCCGCCCGCGGTGTACACCCACTTGAAGATGAGCTCGCCCTCGCGCCCGGCATCGCAGGCGTTGATCACGCCGTCGATGTCGTCCCGGTGCAGGAGGTTCTTGATGACCGCCATCTGCTTCTTGGAGCTGTCGTCGCGCTCGACGAGCTGGAACTCCTCCGGGACGATCGGGAGGTCCTCCATCTTCCAGCGCTTGAACCGCTTGTCGTACGCGTCGGGCTCGGCCAGCTGGACCAGGTGGCCGATCGCCCAGGTGATCACGTGGTCGGGCCCCTCCATCCAGCGCGCGCTGCGCTCGCCGGTCGGCTTGCCGATCGCGAACGATCCGGGAAGGACCTTGGCGAGGTCGCGCCCGACGGACGGCTTCTCGGCGATGACCAGCGTTTTGCCCACGCGCCGCAGCGTAGCGGGACGCCACTCCCGGCTCCGTCACCCTCCGTGCCGGTCCCGTGCCGGGACGGCGACGGAACGCGCGTGCCGCACCGGCCCCGGGCGCGCGGGCAGGCGGACGCGGGCGGCCTCAGTGGCTGCAGGGTCCCGTGGACACCCGGACGTCGGACCGCGCCGCGGCGAGCGCCTTGGCGACGACCTCGTTGGGGACCGCGAACCCGCGGCGCTGGCCGCTCCCCGTCGAGGAGGCGAAGACCGTGCCCACGACCGCGCCCCGCCGGTCCACGAGCGGCCCGCCGCTGTTGCCCTGCTGGACCAGGCCGCGGAAGGGGAGGATCCGGCGGCGGATCGGGCCCTGGCCGTAGGAGTCCTCGCCGTTGACGGTCTGGGGCGAGGCGATGCGTACCGCGCGCGCCCGGAACGGGCCGGCGAGGGGGTAGCCGAGGATCGCCGCGGACGTCCCGCTGGCGGGGTCGTCGACGAGCGTGAGCGCCGCCGCCTCGAGCCCCGGGGCCGCCAGGATCGCGATGTCCTGGGCGCGATCGGCGTAGATCGCGTGAGCGTCGTAGCGCTCGCCGCCGACCTCCGCGGTGACCGAGGTGTCGTCCTCCCCCGCGATCACGTGCTGGTTGGTCACCACGATCCCGGGCCGCGCGACCCAGCCGGTGCCGACGATCCCGACCCCGCAGGCGGAGCCCTCCACGCGGACGACGCCCCGGCGCCCCTCGGCGACCCCGGCGCGGCGGAGGATCGCCGGGTCGGGGGCGTCGACCGCCGCTCGCGGGCCCGCGAACCCGGGGAGCGGGTCGAAGCGGGACAGCAGCGCCAGCGCGTCGTCCGCCGGCGGGAGCGCGCTGCGCAGCCGCTTGAGGACGGAGGAGTGGCGCACCTCCGAGCGCCACGACGAGGGCACCCCCGGGGTCTGCAGCACCATCGCCGACACGAACCAGGCGGCGATCACGACCAGCGCACCGGTGAACACGGCGCCGAGCGTGGCGTCGAGGACCCGCCCGACCCGGAACCCCCCGTTCCGCCCCGCGTGCAGGCGGCCCCGCAGGTGGTCCCCCACCCGCTGGAGCCCGACGCCGAGCAGGATCCCGAGCGCGGCCGCGCCGACGATCGCCGCGGCGGCCCCGTCCGGCCCGTCCGCCCCGCCCGACACGACGAGCGGCCCGAGACGGGCGCCCGCGAGCGCCCCGCCCATGAATCCGGCGAAGCCCAGGGCCGAGGCCAGAAATCCCTGCGTGGTCCCGCCCGCGGCCGCGAGCACCAGGACCGCCACCAGTACCCAGTCGAGGCCCGTCACAGGCGATCCAGGCTACCCGGTCGGCACGGCGGCCGGGCCGCTATCCGCCGGTAGTATTCGGCGTCGCATGCCCGCCCCCGGACGCCGACGTCCTCCCCAGCGACGCACCTCCGGTGCACAGGCGCGGCCGTTCGCCACCGTCTCCCGTGCCCCGTCCGGCCGCGGCGGCGGGCGCCGTCGCGGGGGTCGCCGTGCCCGCCGGCGGGTCGTCCCGGCGATCGTCGTCACCGCCCTGGTCGTCGCGGGCGTGGCGGCCTACCTCGTGCTCGATGCCCGCGCCAACCGCGCCGCGGAGCGCGACCTCGCCGCCGCCTACCTCAAGCACTGGTCCGCGCAGGACTTCGCCGCCATGCACGGGGAGCTCGGCAGCGACGCCGCCGGGCGCGTGTCCGAGGCCCGCTTCGCCCAGATCATGCGCGGGACGCTGACCACCGCGACGGCACAGACGATCACGACGGGCAAGCCGCAGCGGACCGACGACGGCTTCGAGGCCCCGGTCGCGGTGCGCACGCGCCTCTTCGGGACCCTCCGCGGCACCGTCCAGATCCCGCTGCAGGGGTCGGGCAAGGAGGCCGGGATCGCCTGGACCCGGCGGATGGCGCTGCCGGGCCTGCGCACCGGCGAGGCCCTGACCCGCACGACGGAGATGCCGGACCGCGCGGACATCCTCGCCCGCGACGGCAGCACGGTCCTGGCCGGCGGCGCCACCCGCGCGTCGGACGTCCCGAACATCGCCGGCCAGGTCGTCGGCACCCTCGGCACCGCGTCGCCCGAGGACGCCCCGGCGCTGCGCAAGCTCGGCGTGCCGGACGGCGCCAAGGTCGGGGTCTCCGGGCTCGAGCGCCTGCTGAACCCCGAGCTCGTCGGCACGCCCGGCGGCACGTTGAAGGCCGGCGACCGCGTGCTCGCGAAGGTCGCGCCGAAGAAGGCCCGCGCCGTGCGCAGCTCGATCTCGATCGCCGTCGTCAAGGCGGCGGCCGCCGCCCAGGCCAACGCCCCGGACGCCAGCGGCACGACGGTCATCGACTCGCGGACCGGCGAGGTGCTCGGCTTCCAGGGCAGCGCGTGGTCCGCCCGCCAGCCGCCCGGATCGACGATGAAGATCGTCACCGCCGCGGCCGCGCTCGAGGACGGCGTCGCGAAGACGACGACGGTGTACCCGCGCGAGACCGAGGCCAAGGGCTTCGGCATCCAGAACTCCGACGAGGAGCTCTGCGGCGGCACGCTCGTGGAGTCCTTCGCGCACTCGTGCAACTCGGTCTTCGTGCCGCTGGGCGCGAAGCTCGGCGCCAAGCGCCTCGTCGACATGGCCGAGGCCTTCGGCTTCAACAAGCCCACGCCGGGGCTGCCGGGCGCGGCGGAGTCGACGATCCCGCCGGCGTCGGACCTCGGCCTGCCCGAGGTCGCGGCGTCCGCGATCGGCCAGGGCCGCGTCGAGGCCACGAGCCTGCAGATCGCCCTGATGACCGCGACGATCGCCAACGGCGGACGTCAGCCGACCCTGACCTTCCTGCGCACGAGCAAGACCGCCAAGACCCACCGGGTGATCAGCGCGAAGACCGCCGCGTCGATGCGCCAGCTGATGGCGGCCGTGATCGCCAACGGCACCGGGGAGGACGCCCGCGTCAACATCTCCGGCGTGACCACGGCCGGCAAGACCGGCACGGCCGAGCTGGCCTCGACGCAGGGCGCGCAGTGCGACGCCGAGGCCGCGGCGAAGGCCGAGGCCCAGCAGCCCGACTCCGTGACCGACGCGCCGGAGCCCGTCTCGCCCTGCGGCAACGCGGACGGCAAGTCCACGACGGCGTGGATGTCGGCGTTCGCGCCGATCCGGCGGCAGAACGGCGTCGACCCCGTCGCGGTCGGGGTCCTGCGCGCGCGGAACTTCCAGGGCGGCGCCACCGCCGCCCCCGTCGCGCGCCAGGTCCTGACGGCCGCCCTCGGCGGCTGAGGTCCGGTCCGCCCGGCGGGCCCGGGCGGACCGGACCCTGCCCGCCACGCCCGCCTACGTCGGGGAGGCTGCGCTGGCCGTGGACCCGGCGATCGCCGGACACGGCGCGGCGCACGGGGACGATCGGAGCAGGAGAACGACCGGCCGCCCCTGGGACGCCCGGCCGCCCGCGCGCACCTAGGACGCCCGGCCGCCCCCGCCCAGGACGCCGGCCGCCCACCCAGGACGACCGGCCGCGCCGGCCCTGCGGTCGCTGCGCGCAGAACATCCCGGAACGACGACGGGGCGCCCGTAGGCGCCCCGTCGTGGGTCCTGCGTGGCCGGCTCCGCGCCGGCCGGGTGTCGCTCAGACGTCGAGGTCGACCTCGGCCTCGCCGCCGTCGACGCCCTTGATGTGCAGGACGAGCGGCCGGTTCTCGAGGTCCGACTGCGGGATCTTGAAGACGAGCAGCTCGGCGGCCGTGGTGCTCGAGCCGGCGGGGCTGTTGGCGAGCGGCTGGTAGCCGCTGCCGGTGCCCGTCGCGCCGGGGACGATCGCCTGGCGGTAGAGGAACGGGTTGCCGGGGTCGGCGGGGTCCAGCGCGGCGATCGGCTCGAAGACGTGCGCCTCGGAGCCCGCCTCGCCCTCAGTGAACTGCGAGTCCTTGATCTCGAAGCCCGACAGCGCCGCGGACTTCAGCGGCTGCTTGTTGTCGTTGGCGACCTGGATGAAGACGCCGAAGTAGACCTGGTCGTCCAGGGGCTTCTTGGGGTTCTTCGTGAGGGCGAGCTCGTCTTCCGGGATGCCCTTGAGGTACTCGGAGTCCTCGGGATCGATCTTCTCCTGATCACCGCGCGCGGCGGTGTTCTGGAAGTCGCCGGGGTTGAGCTGCCGGGAGACCTGGACCTGGTACTTCAGGTATGGGCCGCCCTTGGGGCCGACTGAGACGTAGACCGCCTCGGTCTCGGCGTGGGTGACCACGTCCTCCTTGGAGCCGCACGCCGTGAGGGTCGTGGACACCAAGGCGACCGCAAGCAGAGGGAGGAGCCGCTGACGCATGAGGCGGCAGTCTAGTCGAGCGCTCACGACGCCGCGTGCGCGCGCGAGCCGTCGACCGGGTCGGCCGTCGTGGCGAGGTCCTGCGGGAGCCGGAAGCCGGACGCCGGCTTGCGTGCACCACCCGCGATCCCGACCGGCGCGGAGCCCTCGGCGCCGTCCTCGAGGATCGCGCGCAGGCGCTCGAGGCCCTTCTTCAGGGCGCGCTTCGCGACGCCGCGCTGGCCGGCGACGGCCTCCATGATGCCGTCGGAGGGCAGCTGGGTCTCGGTCTCGATCGTCCACGTCAGCTTCGAGCCGTGGGCGCCCTCCTCGCGGATCGTGATCTCCGCGATCACGAGCGTCCGGTCGTACTTGCCGCCGCGGCCGACCATCGCCATCCGGTAGGGCGGCTCCATCTCCGTGAAGGTGACGTCGAAGTACGAGAAGCGGTTGAAGAGGAGCTTGGCCTTCACCCGGACGCCGGCGCCGAGGCCGATCGAGTCCTCACGGGTGAGGTGCCAGTGGGTGAGCTTCCCGTCCAGGAAGCGCTTGTGGTTCGCGATGTCCGAGAGGTACGCGAACACCTCCTCCCGCGGGCGATCGATGCTGATCGTGCTGCTCACCGGATCCACGTCCCCCAGTGTATCCGCGCGGCCGCCGGTCCGACGGTGCGCACGCGCACCCGGGAGACGTCCGGGGCACCGGCGCCGGACGATCCCCACGGCGGCGGAGCGACCGGCGCGTCGCCGGGCAGCCGGTGCGCGACGGCCGGCCGGCGCGATCAGGCGACGTCGGTGACCGGCGGCGTGAGCCGCTGGGCGCGGATCTCCTCGCCGTGGCGCACGGGGATCGACGCCAGCGGCCGGTCGCGGCGGTACGGCACGCAGAGCGCGCAGATCGTGCGCTCCCGTGCGTAGCGGTAGACGACCTCGCCGACCAGCGGCGTCCGCTTGCAGCGGTCGCACTGGAGGCGGTCGGCGTGGAGCGAGGAGACGGAGCGCCGCAGCAGCTGGCGCTCGAGGTCGGCTTCGGAGAGGGGCTGGCGGCGCATGACACCACCCGGTTCGACGGCGGCGGCGCCGTTCCTCCTCCGCGCGACCCCGCGCCCGGAGCCCTCCGGTGTCCCGCATACACTGCGCCGATGGCCCACCGGATCGCCGTGCTGTCCCAGAAGGGCGGCACCGGGAAGACCACCACCGTCCGCACGCTCGCCGACGCGTTCCGACGCGGCGGCCTGCGCGTCCTGGTCGTCGACCTGGACCCGCAGGGCAACCTCTCGGACTACTTCGACGTCCCACCGGACGCGACGCCGACGATCGCCGAGGTCCTGACCGGCCGCGCCGAGGCCTCCGCCGCGATCCACGACGGGATCGTCCCGGCCAACCTCCAGCTCGCCGAGGCGGAGCTCGCGCTCGCCGGCAAGATGGGCCGCGAGCTCACGCTCCGCAAGGTCCTGCGCGGCGCCGACGACGACGTCGACGTCGTGCTGCTGGACTGCCCGCCGAACCTCGGGCTCCTGACCGTCAACGCGCTGGTGGCCGCGACCCACGCGCTGATCGCCTGCGAGGCCCAGTACTTCGCGCTCCAGGGCGTCGAGCAGGCCCTGCAGGTGATCGAGCTGGCCAAGGACGGCCTGAACCCCGACCTCGAGTTCCTCGGCGCCGTCGTGACGAAGGCGGACCTCCGCACGGTCCACTCGCGCGAGGCCGTCGTGGCCCTGCGCGAGGCGCACCCGGGGAAGATCTTCGACGCCGTCATCCGGCAGTCGATCGCCTACGCCGAGTCGTCGGAGCGCGGCGTGTCGATCCTCGACCACCGTCCCGCCCTGGGCGCCGACTACCTGGACCTCGCGGGCGAGATCGCGGCGGCGCTGGGCGAGGCGTCGGCGAAGCGCCGGCTCGGCACGCTCGCCAAGGCGGCGCGGGCCTAGGAGCCCACCGGCGGTCGCGCACGTCCGGGGCGGCGAGCGGGCCCCGACGAGGCGCCGGGACGGGGTCGGCCGGGCGGAAGGGCCCGGTCAGTCGGGGACGACGACCGCGACCCGCGCGCCGTCGCCGACGAACGGGGCGTGCAGGACGGTCGCCCAGCCGTGGGCCCGCTCGCGCGCAGCCTCCAGCACGGCCGGCGCGTCGTCGGTGCTCGTCCACAGCATCACCGTCGGGCCGGCGCCGGAGACGGTCGCCCCGATGGCGCCGAGGCTCGTTGCGTCGTCGATCAGCTCGGACGAGCGCGGGAACAGCGCCGCGCGGTGCGGCTGGTGCAGGACGTCGCGCAGGCTGTGGGCGACGATCTCGAGGTCGCCGCGCTCCAGGCCGATCGCCAGCGACGCGCCCCAGGCGACGTTGGCCGTCGCGTCCTCCAGCGGCACGTGCTGCGGGAGGACCGCGCGCGCGGCAGCGGTGCGGACGGCCTCGTCGGGGACGACGAAGACGGCCTCGAGACCCTCGGGCGGGGCGATCCGGACCGTCCAGCTGCCGTCGGTCAGGACGATGCCCCCGAACAACGCGGCCGTGACGTTGTCGGGGTGACCCTCGACGTCGATGGCCAGCGGCAGCAGGGCCTCCGGCTCGGTGCTGCCGCCGTCGAGCGCCGCGGCGGCCGCCAGGCCCGCCACGATCGCCGTCGCGCTGGAGCCGAGGCCGCCGGCGAGCGGGATGTCGGTGCGGACCCGGAACGTCACGCCGTCGGCGGACCGCAGGCGCTCGAAGGCCTGGACGATGACGTTGTCGCGGCCCGTCGAGAGCGGCAGGTCGTGCTCGACGGCGAAGGTCCCGGTCTCCTCGACCTCGACGTGCAGCCAGAGGCCCAGGGCCGCGGCCATGCAGTCGAATCCCGGACCGAGGTTGGCGCTCGACGCGGGGACGGAGACGGAGACGGTGCGACCCATGCGAGGCCTACCGTACCCCACCCGGCGACCCGGCACGCGGGCCCCGGACGGGTCGGGAGGACGGTCCGTGGGGGCCGTGTGGCAGGCTGACGGGCGTGGCACCAGCGTCCCGCCGAGCGCCCCGCTCGCTCGTCCCCGTGATCGTGCTGCTGAGCGTCGTCCTGGCCGGGCTGATCGCCGTGATCGTCCTCCGCGGGAGCGACGCCCCCGCCGGCGGGACGACCGTCGCGCAGACGGTGCCGACCCCCGGCCCCGCCGCCCGGCCGCCGACCGCGACGGTCGCCGCGGCCACCGCCGCGCTCGACGGACGGCCGGCCCGCCGCGACACCTCGGCGTGGACCACGCGCGGGGCCCGCGCGAAGGCGGCGGCCGTGCCGATCCTCATGTGGCACGTCGTCGCCACGCCGCGGCCCGGCACCCCCTACCCCGACCTCTGGGTCACCCCGGAGGCGTTCGCCGCCCAGGTCGCCGGCCTGCGCGACGCCGGGTTCACGGCGGTGACGATGCACGACGTCTGGACCGCCTGGAAGGACGGCACCCCGCTGCCGCGGCGCCCCGTCGTCCTGAGCTTCGACGACGGCGACCTCTCCCACGTGACGAACGTCGCGCCGGTCCTCTCCCGCGAGCGGTGGCCGGGCGTCCTGAACCTCGCGGTGAACCACCTCGGCCCCAAGGGCCTGCCGATGTGGGGCGCCCGGCGCCTGATCCGCGAGGGCTGGGAGATCGACTCGCACACCGTCGACCACCTCGACCTGACCACCCTGGACGACGCCGCGCTGGCCGACCAGCTCGTGCGCTCGCGGCGCCTGATCAAGAGCCGCCTGGGGGTCTCGACGCGGTTCCTCTGCTACCCGGCGGGGCGCAACGACGACCGCGTCCGCGCCGCCGCGCTGCAGGCCGGCTACGTCGCGGCGACGACGGTGGAGCCGGGCATCGCGGCGCCCGCCGACGACCCGTTCCTGCTGCCGCGGATCCGCGTCGGCCCGGGCACGACGCCCGAGGCCCTGGTCCAGCAGGCGCGCGGGACCGCGGCGCCGCCGGCCGGCGGCGGTCCCGCCTGACGGCGGGCACCCCTGCGGGTGCCCCGAGCCTCGCCGCAGTCCGGGCACGGTCCCGACCCGCTCGGGGCGGGCCCCGCACCCCGCCAACTAGCTGATCAGGACCTTCTCGAGCGCCTTCAGCGTCGGCTCGCACGGCACGACCGGCGGCGACTCGTCCAGCGCCGTCTGCGGGTCCTTCAGGCCGTGGCCGGTGAGCACGCAGACGATCCGCTGGGCCTCGCCGGCGCCGTGCTTCAGGAGCCCGGCGACCGACGTGGCCGACGACGGCTCGCAGAAGACGCCCTCGTTGCGGGCGAGGAAGCGGTAGGCGTCGAGGATCTCCTCGTCGGTGACGTCGGCGACGTTGCCGCCGGAGCCGGTCATCGCCGCCATCGCCTCCTCCCACCGTGCCGGGGCGCCGATGCGGATCGCGGAAGCGATCGTCTCGGGCTCGGAGACCATCTCGCCGCGGACCAGCGGGTTGGCGCCGCGGGCCTGGAAGCCGTGCATCGCGGGCAGCTGGACCGACGGGTCCTCGGCGTGGAGCTCCTGGAAGCCCTTCCAGTACGCGGTGATGTTGCCGGCGTTGCCGACGGGGATGCAGAGCGCGTCGAGCCGGCCGTCGAGGTCCTCCATGACCTCGAAGGCGGCGCACTTCTGGCCCGCGATGCGGAAGTCGTTGACCGAGTTGACCAGCGCGATCGGGTGGATCTGCGTGATCTCGCGGACGAGGCGCAGGGCCTCGTCGAAGTTGCCGCGCAGCGCGACGACCTGCGCGCCGTGCATCAGGGCCTGGGCGAGCTTGCCGGCGGCGATCTTGCCGTCGGGGACGAGCACGACGCCGCGGATGCCGGCGCGCGCGGCGTAGGCGGCCAGCGACGCGGCGGTGTTGCCGGTCGACGCGCAGATCACGGCGTCGGCGCCGTCCCGGACGGCGGCCGAGACCGCGCAGGTCATCCCGCGGTCCTTGAACGATCCGGTCGGGTTGAGGCCCTCGTACTTCAGGAAGACCTCGGCGCCGACGCGCTCGGACAGCCGCGGGGCGAAGATC
The DNA here is from genome assembly GCF_040675535.1 of Patulibacter sp. NPDC049589. Taxonomy (NCBI): domain Bacteria; kingdom Bacillati; phylum Actinomycetota; class Thermoleophilia; order Solirubrobacterales; family Patulibacteraceae; genus Patulibacter; species Patulibacter sp. NPDC049589. The sequence continues at coordinate 28,232 of NZ_JBFAPC010000023.1, forward strand.
AGCGGCGTCGAGCCCTCGTTCAGCGAGACGATCGGGTCGCCCGGCTCGAACGGCAGCCGGTCCATGTAGCGCTCGATCAGGCCCATGCGGCGGATCGAGTCCTCGCCGGTCAGGCGGAAGGCCGGGGCCTCGGCGCGGGCGCCGCCGGGCGGGGTGATGAGGTCGTCGGGGCGGCTCACGACGCGAACTCCTCGTCGATCACGCGGATGGCGCGCGGGGTGGCGGTCACGAAGTCCTTCGAGGCGATCAGCTGGACGGCCCCGTAGAAGCGGGACTCCAGCACCGGGTGGACGACCAGGACGAGCCGGGCAGGGTGGGGAAGGGGACCCTTTCCGGTGCCCTTCTGGACGACGCTCTTGACGGAGACGCCCTGCAGGCCGAGGACCTGGGCGATCTGGGCGAGCACGCCGGGCCGGTCCGCGACCTCGACGTGCAGGTAGAAGCTCGACTCGACGTCGGCGACGAAGCCCAGCTGGTTCTGCGTCGGCGGCGTCTGGGCGGGCGGGATCATCGCGGAGATGACGTCGCCGATCACCGCCGTGGCCGTCTGCGGGCCGCCGGCGCCGGGACCGGAGAGCGTGATCTCCGTGATCGCGGGCGACTCGATGGTGACCGCGTTGAACGGGCCGTCGACGGACGACAGCGGGTGGCCGGCGTAGAGGAACGCCGGGTGCACCCGGACGGCGAGCTCGTCGCCGATCCGCTCGGCGGTGCCGATCAGCCGGAGCGACAGGCCGAGCTCGCGGGCGTACTCGATGTCCTCGGTCGTCAGGTGCTCGATGCCCTCGTACGGAACGTCGGAGAGGTGCACCGGGGTGTCGAAGGCCAGGCGCGCGAGGATCGCCATCTTGGCGGCGGCGTCCTTGCCCGACACGTCGTCGGAGGGGTCGGACTCGGCGTAGCCGAGCTCCTGGGCCTCCTTCAGCGCCTCGCCGTACGACGCGCCGGTGGCGGCCATCTGGCTGAGGATGAAGTTCGTGGTGCCGTTGACGATGCCGTGCAGCCGGTCGATGTGCTGGCCGGTCAGCGATTCCTGCAGCACCCGGATGATCGGCACGACGCCGGCCACCGCGGCCTCGAAGCGCAGCTGCACGCGGTGCTCGCGGGCCAGCGCCCAGAGCTCCTCGCCGTGCTCGGCCAGGAGCTGCTTGTTCGCCGTGACGACGTGCTTGCCCGCCCGGATGGCGCGCGTGACGTACTCGTGCGCGGGGTGGATCCCGCCCATGACCTCGACGATGAGGTCGGCGTTCGCGAGGATCTCCTCGAAGTCGCCGCGGCTGGTCGTGAGCACCCCCGTGACCTCCGGCCGCAGGCCGGTGACGTGGGCGATCGCGTCCGCGCGCTCGGGCAGCAGCAGGTCGACGGCCGAGCCGACGGTGCCGTGGCCGAGCAGGCCGACGCGGAACGGGGCAGGGGCGTCCGGCGACATCGCGCCGGATCATCGCACGCGCCCCTGGGACGACGGCCTCACGTGGACGACGGACCCGCCCCGTCCGACGCCGGTCGTGAACGCCCCGCGGCGAGGGCTCCGCGTGGACGACGTGCACACCCGCGGCGTCAGACGTCCCGCGACCAGAGCTCGTCGATGCGCTCGCGGCGCACGACGACGCGCGAGCGGCCGCCGGAGACGAAGACCACCGGCGGGCGGGGCACGCCGTTGTACGTGTTCGCCATCGCGTAGCCGTAGGCCCCGGTCACCGGCGTCACGAGGACGTCCCCCGGCTTCGGGTCGTCGAGCTCGGCGTCGGCGACCAGCACGTCGCTGGACTCGCAGTGCTTGCCGACGACGCGGCACGCCGTCGCGCCGGCGGCGCCGCGCGCGACGAAGCGGTCGGCGATCTGGGCCTCGTAGCGGGCGCCGTAGAGCATCGGGCGCAGGTTGTCGGCCATGCCGCCGTCGACCGCGACCCACGTGGAGACGTTCCGCTTGACGGTCTCCACGGTGTAGAGCGTCACGCCGCTGCGGCCGACCAGGGAGCGGCCGGGCTCGTCGGAGATCCGCACGCGCTCGCCGATCAGGTCCCGGACCGCCGAGACCTTGACGCGCGCGTACTCGTCGACGGTCGGCAGCCGGCCGGCCTCGTCGGCCGTGTAGGCCACGCCGAGCCCGCCCCCGAGGTTGACCTCGGCGATCCCGTCGGTCAGCGGCGCGATCGCCGCGACCGCGCGGCGGAAGACGTCGAGCTCCAGGAGCTGGGACCCGACGTGGAAGTGCAGCGCCTCCAGCCGCAGCGAGCCGAGCCCGCGGATCCGGTCGATCGTCGCCCGCGCCTCGTCGAGGCCGAGCCCGAACTTCGAGTCGGCCTGGCCGGTCGAGATCCCGTCGTGCGTGTCGCCGCGGACGTCGGGCGTGACGCGGATCGAGACGGCCTGGACCGTCCCCCGATCCGCGGCGATCCGCGCGAGGCGCGTGACGTCGTCCCCGTTGTCGACGACGACCTGCCGGAGGCCGTGATCGACGGCGGCCTGCAGCTCGCCCTCGGACTTCGCGTTGCCGTGCAGGTGGATCCGGTCCGGGGCGAACCCGGCGTTCAGCGCGAGGGCGAGCTCGCCGCCCGACGCGACGTCGCAACCCAGGCCCTCCTCCTCCAGCACGCGCAGGACCGCGGTGCACGGGAAGGCCTTCGACGCGAACGACACGTGCGCGCCCGGCGCGTAGCGGTCGAAGGCCACGCGGTACGCGCGGGCCTGCTCGCGCAGGTCCTCCTCCGCGACGACGTACGCGGGGGTGCCGTGCTCGCGGGCCAGCTCGAGCGCGTCGCAGCCGCCGAGCAGCAGGTGCCCGTGGTCGTCCAGGGCACTGCCCCGGGGGTAGACGGCGAGCGGATCGGCGGACATCGCCGCCGGATGATGGCAGCGCCGCCCGGACGGCGGCGGGTGGCGCTACTTGGCGCCGAGCGCCCCGCCGAGCCCGTCGCCGAGGCCGCGGACCGTCTCGTCGATCGCGGTGCCCAGGCCCTTCACGAGCCCGCCGAGCGCGGACTGCGGCCCGCCGACCACGGCGGCGAGACCGTCGGTCACGGCCGACGTGACGTCCGCGAGGTGCTCCGTCGTCTCGTTCAGCGACTTGCCGAGCCCGGCGACGGGGGTCGTCACGGGCGCGGCCGCCGTGACCGGGTTGGTGGCCGGCGGCGTCGCCGACGGTCCTTCGACCGACGGCGTGGACTTCGAAGGTGCGGGCGCGGTCGGAGCGCGCAGCGGCGTCGGCTCCGACGCCGTGGTCGTCCCGGTCGTCGTGGCCGGGGTCCCCTGCGGGGTCGCGGCGGCGACGGTCGTCGGGGCGGCCGTGGCGGGCGGGGCCGGCAGCGCCACCGACGCGTCGGCGTCGCCCGACGCGACGAGGGCCGGGGCCGCGGCGCGGCTGTCCCCCACGACCAATGGCGCGTCGGTCCCGGGGGCCGGCAGGCTCACGACGCCCGTGCTGCCGAGCACGCCCGCCGCCCCGGCGGCCAGGACGACGGCGGCCACGACCGGGAGCGCCCCGAGGCTGACCCCGGGCACCACCGATCCAATGAGGCGCAGGCGGGCCATGCTCGAGCGATCGGCAGCCCTCGGCCGCCGCACGAGCCCCCGGCGGCCGAACTGGACGGACGTACGAGCGTTCTGCGTCAGGATGCGACCTGGGTGCGGGCGGCGCGGAGCCGCCAGACGAGGAGCGCGCCGCCGACGATCAGCATCCCGATGCTCGTGACCTGCGCGGTCGTGAGCCCGAGATCGACGTCGGGGTTGCGGCGCCAGAACTCCACGACGAAGCGCTCCAGCCCGGCGAACACCAGGTAGAGCCCGAACAGCGCGCCGGCGGGGAGCCGGTCGCGGAGCTGCCAGAGGATCATCGCGGCGACCCCCATGACGACGGTCTCGAAGATCGGCGTCGGCAGCACCGTGACGCCGGGGTCGGTCGCGACGGCGCCCTTCGGGTAGCCCATCGCCCACGGCGCGTCGGACGTCCGGCCGTAGTCCCCGTCGCCGGAGACCTGGCAGCCGACGCGGCCGAGCGCGTAGCCGAGCGCGAGGGACGGCGCCGCGGCGTCGAGCAGACGGGCGTTCAGGTGCCCGCGCCACCGCGCCCAGGCCAGGACGGCGAGGGCGCCGCCGAGCGCACCGCCGTACCAGGTGAGCCCGGAGCCGCCGAAGATCGAGCCGAAGACGTCGCCCTTCGCGTCGGACCAGTTGTCGATCAACCAGTACGCGCGGGCACCGACGAGGCCGCCGAGCAGCGCGGCCAGGAGGGCCTCCGTCGCCTGGTCGCCGGGCCAGCGCAGCTCGCGGAAGCGCCGCGTCAGCAGCGCGCCGGCGGCGAGGAAGGCGAGGGCGAAGCACAGCCCGAACGTCTTGATCGGGAGGCCCAGCAGGTCGATCTCGGGCTGCACGACGGAAAGGCTAGCCCCCCGGACCTACAGGTAGCCCATCGGGTCCTTCTGGACCCCGCCCACGCGCGTCTCGAAGTGGATGTGCGGGCCGGTCGAGTTGCCGGTGTTGCCGCTGGCGGCCACCACCTGGCCCTTGGCGACCTTCTGGCCGACGGTGACGCCCAGCCGCGAGTTGTGGCCGTAGCACGTGGACAGCCCGCCACCGTGGTCGATGCAGACGTAGTTGCCGTAGCCGCCGACCCAGCCGGCGATGCGCACGGTGCCCGCCGCGGCGGCGTGGACCGGCGTGCCGACGGGCACGGCGATGTCGATGCCGCCGTGCAGGCGCCCCCAGCGGTAGCCGAAGGGCGAGGTGAACTGCCCGTCGGCCGGCCAGTCCAGCGCCCCGCTGCCCTTCTTGATCCCGCCGCCACCGCTCGGCATCCCGGAGAGCTGCGACTGGATCTTGCTCTCCTCCTTCTCGAGGCCGTCGAGGTGCTCCTCGAGGTCGTGGCGGTCGCCGCGGACGCTCTTCAGGAGCGTCTTGCGCGACGCGCGGGCCTCGCTCATCGAGCTGCGGGCGCTGACGAGGCGGCCCTTGACCTGGACGACCTCGTTGCGGCGCGACTCGATGCGGTCGTTCGCGGAGCGCTGCCCGCGCTCCAGCACCGCCAGCTTCTTCTCGGTGCCGACGGCGTCGGCCTTGGCGGCCTTCACGGTCTCCATCACGCGCTGGTCCTGGGCGCCGATGCGCGCGAGGAACTCGCCGCGCTCGACGAGGTCCGAGAAGCCGCGCGCGGAGACCACGACGGACACGAGGTCCGGCTTGTCCGCCTGGTACAGCTCGACGAGCCGGGCGGCCAGGATCTCGCGCGACTCCTTCAGCCGGGCCTGCAGGCGCACGAGCCGGGCGCGCTCGGTGCGCAGCTCCGCCTGCGTGCGCGTGAGCTCCGCCTGGCTGCGGTCGAGGTCCGCCTGGACCGCGTCCTGCTTGCCCTGCAGCACGTCGATCTTGCCCTGCAGGCCGCCGATCTGACTGCTGTAGCGCCGGACGTCGGCGGTCAGGACCCGCTCGCGGCGCTTCTTCGCCTCGACCTTGCCGCGGGCCGAGCCGATCTTGCCGCGCAGCTGCTCGAGCTGCTGCTGCGAGGCGGCCTCGGCCTCCGATGGACCGGCGAGGGCTCCCCCGCCGGTGGCGAGTCCGGCCGTGACGAGGACGGCGACGCCGGTCGAGGCGAGCAGGCGTGAAGGGCGGCGGGCGGAGGTCCGGGGCACAGACGTCCGAAGGTACGGGCGGCGCGGGCCCCGACCAAGCCGTGCAACCCCCTTTGCGGGCCTTGCCCCGCGGCCGACGGGTCCTGCCGGGGCTGGCGTGCCGCCGCTCGGCGCCTCCTGGCGCCCCGCAACGGACCTGGCGCGGCGCCACTGGCGGCCCCCGCCGCGTAAGGGGCGCTGAGCACCGGGTAAATCTTCGGCGCGCAGGGCGATTCCGCGGCGGCCGGAGGCCCGCCGTGTGGGACGATGGACCCATGCCTCGCGGTGCATCGTTCGGAAAGGACCCCGGCCTCCAGGCCCGGATGGTCGGAACCCTCTTCGCACTGGGCCTGCTCTACGTCGTGTTCATGGGGGTGCTGTTCGCCGCCCTGGGCAACGCGGGGCCCGTGATCATCATCTGCCTGGCCCTGCTGCTGTTCCAGTTCTTCACGGCGGACAAGCTCGCGCTCCGCTCGATGCACGCGCACGAGGTGACGCCCGAGCAGGCGCCGGAGCTGCACGCCCTCGTCGACCGGCTCTGCCTCCAGGCCGACCTGCCGAAGCCGAAGGTCGCGATCGCCGACGACCGGATGCCCAACGCGTTCGCGATCGGCCGCACCCGCAAGAGCGCGACCGTCGCGGTCACCACCGGGGTGCTCGAGCTGCTGCCGCCGGCGGAGCTCGAGGGCGTCCTCGCGCACGAGCTCGCCCACATCGCCCACCGCGACGTCATGGTCATGACGCTCGCGAGCTTCTTCGCCTCGCTCGCCGCGATGATCGTCCAGAACGCCATCTGGTTCGGCGGCGGCAGCAGCGACCGCGACGACGACGACGGCCCGGGCCTCCTGGCCGTCATCGCGATCTCCGCGCTCGTCTACGCGATCAGCTTCTTCCTCCTGCGCGCGCTGTCGCGGTACCGCGAGTACGCGGCCGACCGCGGCGCAGCGATCGTGACGGGGCGTCCCAGTGCCCTGGCCGCGGCGCTGGTCCGCATCAGCGACGGGATCGAGAAGACCCCGCAGCGGGACCTCCGCGAGGTCGGGGCCGTCCAGGCGTTCTACATCCTGCCCCCGCGCGCGAAGAACGCGATCGGCAGCCTCTTCTCGACGCACCCGCCGATGGAGAAGCGGATCGCCGCGCTGCAGCAGATCGAGACGCAGCTCCAGCTCGGCCGGACGGTCTGACCCCGTGGGCTTCCTCGACACGCTCTTCGGGCGCACCAAGACCGTCAAGCAGGTCCGCCCGGACCGCCTCTTCGCGCTGACGACCGCCGCCGTCGACCTCGAGGCCGGCCACGGCATCGTCACCACCGGCGAGGCCGCCATCGTCTTCCAGCCGCTGGCGACCGGCGACTTCAACGAGATCGCCGACGACGCGGAGGCGATCCTCCGCAGCTCCGGCGAGGACACCGGCACCACGGTCGTCCGCCGCGACGACGAGTTCGGCTACCGCTGGATGGTCCTGCAGGACCCCGACGTCGACGACCAGGTCATCGGCGTCAACGCGGTGATGGAGTCGTTGCAGGCCGGCGGCTACGCCGACCGGGTGCTCTGCGCGGTCTTCGCGTTCCGAGAGGAGCGGACGTCGAGCCCGCTGCACCTCGTGTACCTCGCCAAGCGCGGAACCTGGTACCCGTTCGTCCCCGTGCCGGGCCAGACGAAGGAGCGCGGCCGTGAGCGCGAGCTGCAGCTGCGCGCCGTCCTGGACCCGATGATGGGCCTCGAGCCCGAGATGGACCGCTGGTACCCCCTCTGGGGCGCCCCGATCGGCGCCTGAGCGGCCCAGCCCCCTGGGAACGCAGAAGGCCCGCCATCGGCGGGCCTTCTGCGTTCCGTGCGACCCGGGCCCGTCGGGCACCGTGCCGCCGGCCGGGGTTAGGCCTCGGCCGGGTCCGGGACGAGGCCCTCGCCTGTGAACTCCTGGCCGGCCTCGGCGAAGGAGAAGTCGTCCGCCGGGATCAGCACGTCGGAGCCGATGAGCTCGTCGTCGGCCAGCGGGGTCCCCTTCTCGCGCACGAACGCCAGGAGCTTGGCGAACTCGCGGGCGTAGCCCTCGGGGTCCCCGGCGTCGACGGCCGCGACGACCGCGTCGTCGATGTCGTTGAGCGCCGCGTGCGTGTCGTCCGCCAGCCGGTACTGCTGGTCCATGAAGATCCGGACGATCACGCCTCCTTCTCCTGGCTCTGTGGCGCCGGGGCCGCGTCGGGAGCCGGGGTGCCGCCGGCGCCCAGCTCGGCGGCCGGGGCGCTGCCCTGGCCGAGCTCGGCCTTCATCCGCTCGAGCTCGGAGTCGACCTGCGACCCGGCGGAGAGCGCCTCGAGCTGACGATCGATGTCGTCCTTGCCCGAGCCGAGCTCCATCATGTCGCCGAACGTGCCGGCCTCCTCGAGCTCCGCGACGGCGTCCGCGCGGGCCTTCATGTTCTCCGTCTTGTCGACGGCGCGCTGCATCGCCATGCCGACCTCGGCCATGGACTCGCCGACGCCGGTGGCCGCCTCCGAGATCCGGACCTGGGCCTCCGCGGCGTTGTACTGCGCCTTGATGACCTCCTTCTTGGTCCGGAACTGCTCGACCTTCGTGCGCAGCTTCTGCTCGCTGGCGACGAGGGCCTGCTGCTGGTTCTCGAGGTCCTGGATCTGACCGCTCAGGCCCTGAAGCTCGGTCTGGATCAGCGTCTTGCGCTCCAGCGCGGTGCGGGCGAGGTCCTCCTGCCCGGCGGCGAGCGCCTGACGGGCCTGCGTGTCGAGCTTGACGATCGACTGCTGCTGCTTGTCGGTCTGCAGCTGCAGGCGCTTCTTCGCCGTGACGACGTCGGCGATGCCCTTCTTGACGTTCTGGAGGTTCTCCAGCTGCTTCTGGTAGCTGTAGTCGAGCGTCTCGCCGGGGTCCTCGGCCTTGTCCAGAACCCGGGACAGCTTCGCTTTGATGGTGGTGGACATGCGGGCGCCGAGACCCATGTGGTGCTCCTCGTGGCGTTCTTGGGGATGATCGCCGGTCAGCCTATCGGTCCTGCCTCAACGGTCCGTGAAGTCGACGCGGGCCGGGGACGTGGCGCGCCGGGAGTCGTCGCCCGCGACGAGGCCCCGGAACGACGAGAGGCGCCGCGATGCGGCGCCTCTCGGAAGCGGGGCGGGCCGTCGGGCCCGGGGCCGGCGGCCTACAGGCCGTCGGGGTGCGTGACGACGTACTCGTCCTCGTCGGTGCGGTTGTCCGGGCGCCACTGCGGGCCCTTGGCGCCGCTGGGGTCCTTCGCGGCGGAGGTGTCGAGGCGCAGGCCGGCGATGATCGCGAAGGCGTGGCCGGAGTTCCCGTAGACCGAGATCCACTGGCCCTCGCCCTCGATGCCGTTCTTCCAGGCGTCGTCGAACTCGTAGGACGCGAGCGGGGTCTTCAGCAGGCCGCCGCCGATGAGCGCGTAGGAGACGGTGCCGGAGCAGTCGTAGGCCGTGTCCTCGACGCGGGCGTGGCCGCCGCCGAGGCGGTAGGGCTTGCCGACGATCTTGTTCGCCGCGACGACCGCGGACTGGACCTGCGCCGGGGCCTTCAGCGGAACCCGGGCGAACCAGGCGGTGCGACCGTCGACCGTCTTGCCCTTGTACCGCTTGGCCTTGATGCCGTTGGTGGTGCGCATCCCGACGGGGATGACGACGGTGCCTGGCGCCGCGGGCGCCGCCGGCGTGACCGGGGCGGGTGCGGGCGTGGGAACCGTCGGGGCGACACCGCCGGTGGCCGGAGCCGCCGTCTGTGCTGAAGCGGAAGCCGTGACGCCGGTGAACCCGGCGGCCAGGACGGCGGTCATCGCTATGGCCCGTGAAGTCAAACGCACTACGTGCTCTCTTTCGTCGGCCTACGGGGTTAGCTGACGGGCTAGCGCAGAAAGAGACAGCGCTTCCACCGGAAGACCGGCGAATTAGCCCCAAGAACACGTGGTTCCCCCGCCCACCGGATTCGACTCCGGTGATTCGGCTGCCGGGACAGTAGCAGTCCTGCCGCAAGACGGCACCCACTGTTGCAACGAGCCGTGCAGCCGCGAGGGTTCCGTGCGCCCGGGCGGTGGGTCGTGCGAGGCCGAGACCTCCGGCGACGACGCACGTACCCGCGAGAGGGCGCCGCCGACCCCTCGTCGCTGTGCGTTCGCGCACGGACGGCGGCCGTGCGGTTACCGTGCCCCCGATGCGTCCGGTCCCCACCCGCTCCCGCCGCGCGACGGCGGCCGCCGCCCTGGCCGTCTCGGCCGCCCTCGTCCTCGCCGGCTGCGGCGGGGGCGACGACGCCGAGTCGCCCTTCACCCCGCCGAAGGGCGACGACTCCTCGGCGTCCGCGCTCGGGTTCCCCGTCGTCGCCACCCGGAACACGACCCGGACGGGTACGAAGGACCCGGTGGACGCCGCCGCGGCCGTCGCCCGCGCGGCGTACCCGGACGGCTCGGAGGCCAGCCGCGCGAAGGCCGTGACGATCGTCGACGACCAGGACTGGCGGACGGCGCTGGCCGCCACGTCGCTCGCCGCGCCCCCGATCGGCGCACCCCTCCTGTTCAGCGACGGCGCGAAGCTCCCGGACGCCACGGTGTCCGCGATCGACGCCCTGAAGCCGTCCGGCAGCGACGCGGCCGGCAAGGCGCAGGCCGTGCTCGTCGGCAAGGTCGGACGGCCCTCCGGCCTGCGGACGGACGCCATCGAGGGCGCCGACCCCTACGAGCTGGCGCGCGCGATCGACCGGTACACCACGCAGGCCCGCGGCCGCTCGAGCGACCGCGTCCTCGTCGTCAGCGCCGATCGCCCCGAGTACGCCGTGCCGGCCGCCGCCTGGCTGGCGAAGTCCGGGGACCCGCTCGCGTTCGTGACGAGCAAGGGCATCCCGCCGGCCACCGCCCGTCAGCTCGCGTCGCACCCGAAGGCGACCATCTACGTGCTGGGGCCCAGCGCCGTGGTCCGCCCGTCGGTCACCAAGCAGCTGCGCAAGTACGGCACCGTCAAGCGCGTCGGCGGCGTCAGCCCGACCGACAACGCGATCGGCTTCGCCCGCTACAAGGACGGCTCGTTCGGCTGGAACGTCAACCAGCCCGGCCACGGGTTCCTCATCGCGCGGGACACCGACACGCTCGGCGCGATCAGCCTCGCGCCGTTCGCGGCCTCCGGCCTGCACGGCCCGCTGCTGCTCCTGGACTCCTCCGACCAGCTCTCGGTCCCCGTGCGCGAGTACCTGCGCGACGTCAAGCAGGGGTACTACCCCGACGACCCGACCCTCGACGCGACCGCGGTCGCGCGCTACAACCGCGCGTGGCTGACCGGCGACGTCTCGCAGATCAGCGCGAAGGTCCAGGCGCAGATCGACACGCTGCTCGAGCTCGCGCCCGTGGACGACTCGCCGTCCGGCGGCGACGACGGGCTGCCCCGCGACGGCTCCGGCACGACCACGGCCCCGAAGTCGACCACGAAGGCCCCGGCCACCACCACGACGCCGACGCCGAAGGCGCCCTGAGCGCGCGGCCCCGCCACGTGGCGGGGCCGCGCGGGGATCGGTACAACAGACGCATGAGCGAAGCGCAGCGGCCGGACCAACGCGATCTCGGCGTCGCCGTCACGGTCGACGACATCCGCCGGCTCACGGGCGCCGCCACCCCGCACTTCGCGCAGCAGATCCGCAACCGCGTCGCGCGGCTGATCGACGGCCTGCCCGCGCAGCACCCCGCGCGCCTGGTCGGCGAGGCCGAGGTCCGCCGGCTGACGGCGCTGGGGACGAGCGGGGAGGTCCGCGGCGGCACCGCGCAGCCCGGCATGCCCGGCCTGCCCTCCACCGCCCTGCCCAAGGGCTGACCCGGGCCGGCCCGCCCGGCCGGCCACGCCCGTCCGTCCCGCACCCGAGGTCCAGATGCCCGCGTCCGTCCCGCCCCCCACGCCCGGCCCGCCGCTCTGGGAGGCCGTCCGGGGGCTGCGGCTCCACGTCGACGGACTCGAGCTGCAGACCCTCGAGCGCCCGACGAAGATGGGCGTGCGCCTGACGACCGTCGTCCGCCTGCGCGGCGCCGGCCACGAGGGCGTCGGCGAGGACGTGACGTACGACCCGTTCTCGCACGCGGCGCTCCAGGGATGGGACGGCCTGCCCGAGGTGCGCGGAGACTGGACCACCGAGTCGTTCTCCGCGATCTTCGACAGCGTCTCGCTCTTCCCGGCCCCGCCCGTCCACGACGTCGACGAGCGCTACCGCCGGTGGGCGTTCGAGTCCGCCGCGCTGGACCTGGCGCTCCGCCAGTCCGGCACCGACTGGGCCACGGCCGTCGGTCGCGAGGTCGGCCCCCTGACGTTCGTCTCCTCGCGCGGCGTCGGCGACCCGCCGGAGGCCGCGACGATCGACGACCTGCGGCGCCGGTCCCCGGGGCTCGGCATGAAGCTCGACCTCGGGCGCGAGTGGGACGCCGCGTCGATCGCGGCCCTGGCGGCCACGGGCGCCGCCACCACCGTCGACCTCAAGGGCCTCTACCGCGGCACGCCGGTCGACGCCCCGATCGACGCCGAGCTCTACGCGCTGCTGGTCGACGGCCTGCCGGACGCCTGGTTCGAGGACCCGTTCGTCGACGACGACACGCGGCCGGTCCTGGCACCGCACGCCGGGCGCCTGACGTGGGACGTGCCGCTGCACGACGTCGCGGACCTCGACGCGCTGCCCTTCGCGCCCTCCGCGGTCAACCTGAAGCCGTCGCGGATCGGCAGCCTCCGGGAGCTCTCGGCCTTCTACGAGGCCTGCCGCGAGCGCGGGATCGGCACGTACTCGGGCGGTCAGACCGAGCTCGGCCCGGGGCGCGGCCAGGCGCAGCTGCTGGCCGCGACCTACCATCCGGGCGGCCCGAACGACCTCGCCCCGATGCCGTTCAACGACGTCGACCTGCCCAGCGAGCTCCCGTCGTCCCCGCTGGCACTGGCGGTCTCCCCCACGGGCTTCCGGCTCGCGGGCGACGAGTAGCCCCGCCGGGGCAGCGCCCGGGTTGCAGCGCCCCGGGCCCCGGGCCGGATCGCCCACGGTGGACACGGTGCGCTGTCCGTTCCGACAGCCGCGCGACGCGGCGGGGTGCCGCGGTTTCCGACGGCCGGTAGGATGCCGCGCTTCCCCGTCTTCGTTCAGCGAACCTGGAACCCCATGTCTGAGACAGTCGCCGTCGCCGGATCCGGCACCATCGCCACCGGTATCGCGGTCACCGCCGCCAAGACCTCGCCCGTGCTGCTGTGGGCACGCTCCCCGGAGAGCGCCGCCCGCGCGCAGAAGGCGATCGACAAGCAGGGCGCCAAGCTCGAGATCGACGTCACCGGCGTCACGGTCACGACGGACATCGAGGACCTCGCGAAGGGCACCTACCTGATCGAGGCCGTGTCCGAGGACCACGCCACCAAGGCCGAGGTCTTCGACAAGCTCGAGTCGATCATCCACGAGGGCGCGATCCTCGCGACGACGACGTCGTCGCTGTCGATCGAGACGCTCGCGGAGGCCTCCGGCATCCACGAGCGGTTCGTCGGCCTGCACGTCTTCAACCCCGTCACGAAGATGGAGCTCATCGAGCTCATCTTCCCGGCCGCCGCGTCGGAGGACACCAAGGAGCGCTCCCGCGCGCTCGCGCTCGCCTGGGAGAAGACGGCGGTCGAGATGCCCGACATCCCCGGGTTCGTCGTCAACAAGCTGCTGTTCCCGTTCCTCTTCAACGCCGTCGAGCTGAAGGAGCAGACCGGCCTGGCCGCCAAGGACATCGACACCTGCATGCAGCTCGGTGCCGGCCAGCCGATGGGGCCGTTCGCGCTGCTGGACTTCGTCGGGCTCGACGTCTCCAAGGCGATCGGCGAGGTCATCGGCGCCCCGGTCCCCGCCGCGCTCGAGGCGCTCGTCGCCGAGGGCAAGCTCGGCCGCAAGACCGGCGAGGGCTTCCTCGACTGGAGCCGCTGAGGCCCGGGCGTCGCCGGCGCGGAGCCGCCGGCCCGCAGCAGCACCCGAGGGCCCGCGACGCGGGCCCTCGCCCGTTCGGGGACGTGAGACACCCCGGCAAACAAATGACCCCGAGGAGCGAGCTCCTCGGGGTCATCCGTGCGTGTGTGTGGTGGTCGAGGCGACGAATCGCCCCTCCCGTATGTTGCTGCAGCGCCGTCCCGGGCACTGCAGCGTGTTGTCCCGTCCAGCCGCACCAGGATCGGCTCGGACAAGGACATATTGACTGATCCGAGACAGATCGTTCGCCGCGAAACCTTCGTTTGGCGGCAAAAGACTCAAGTCCTTAGGTTCCGCACATTGTGTTGACCCAAACGGGCCATCTCGAAAACGAGCCCTCGAAGGCCGCCCGACGACCCTGGATGGACGTCACTGCAGCTCGTCCACCCGCTCCGCGAGTTCCAGGTCGTTCTCCGTGATGCCCCCGGAGCTGTGCGTCCGGAGCCGCAGGCGCACCTGGTTGTAGTCGTGCAGCGCGATGTCGGGGTGATGCCCCTGGGACTCCGCCAGACCACCCACCGCAGTGACGAAACCGAGGGCCGCCGCGAAGTCCCGGAACGACCACTCGCGCTCGAGCCCCCCGTCCCTCAGTGCCCACGCGTGCCCCTCGAGCCACGTGCCGAGCCGTCCTTCACCGATCAGGTCTGCCATAAACAGGGATAGTGGAGCACCTGCCGCCCGGACGCCATCACCTCCGCGGGCCGCGGCGCATCGTCTCGCTCGTCCCGCACGCGACGGAGCTCCTGTTCGCGCTCGGCCTCGGCGACCGCGTGGTCGGCGTGACGCACGAGTGCGACCACCCCGCGGCCGCCCGGTCGCTGCCGCGCGTGACGTCGAGCGTCCTGCCCGCCGGCCTGGACGCCGCGGGTATCGACGCCGCCGTCAGCGCGCTCGCGCGCGCCGGCGGATCGCCCAACCGCCTGGACGCCGACGCGCTCGAGGAGCTGCGCCCGGACCTGATCATCACCCAGGAGCTGTGCGCCGTCTGCGCGGTGTCCCACGACGACGTGCTCGCCCTGACCGCGGACCTGCCCGGCCCGCCGGACGTCCTGTCGCTGGATCCCCACACCTTCGGCGAGACGCTCGACGACGTCCGGATGCTCGCCGCCCTCTGCGACGTGCGCGAGGCCGGCGACGCGCTGCTGCGGGAGATCGGCGGGCGCGTCGACCGCGTCCGGATCGCCCTGCGCGCCGCCGACCGCCCGCGCGTCGCCGCGATCGAGTGGTTCGACCCGGTCTACGCGGCGGGCCATTGGACGCCGCAGCTCGTCGAGATGGCCGGTGGGATCGATCTCCTCGGCCTGCCCGGCGAGCACAGCGCCCGGACCACGTGGGAGGACGTGGCCCTGCTGCGCCCCGACGTCGTCGTCTGCATGCCGTGCGGCTACGACGCCGAGCGCTCGCGCGCCGAGGCGCTCCCGCACCTCGCGCGCCTGCGGGCGACGGGCGCGGGGCGGATCGTCGCCGTCGACGCCTCCGGGCTGTTCTCGCGGCCCGGCCCGCGCCTGGTCGCCGGCCTCGAGACGCTCGCCCACGCGCTGCACCCGAACCTCGTGGCGTCGGCTCCCGGACTCGTCCTGGACCTGCCGGCGACCCCCGCGGTGGCGCCCCGATGAGCGTCCCGAGCCGCGTCCTGTACCTCCACAGCTCCGCGGGCCGCTACGGCGCCGACCGGCAGCTCGTGGCGATGGCCGGTGGGCTGGACCCCGACCGCTACCGCGCGACGGCCGTCCTGGCTGAGGACGGCCCGCTCGTCGGGGACCTCGAGGACGTCGGCGTCGACGTCGTCGTCCGGCCGCTGGCCGTGCTCCGGCGGGAGCTCCTGTCCCCCGGCGGTCTCGTCCGGGTCGGGCGCGAATGGGCGTCCGACCTGCTCGGTCTCGGCCGGCTGGCGCGTGCCCGCGGGGTCCGGATCCTCCACACCAACACGTCGGTGACGCTCGGCGGCGCGCCGGCCGCCGCGGCCCTCGGGATCCCCCACGTGTGGCACGTCCGGGAGATCTACACCGGCTTCGAGCGGTACTGGCCGGCCTACGGGCGGATGCTGCTGACGGCCGACGCCGTCCCGTGCGTGAGCGAGGCGGTGCGCGAGCAGTTCGCGGGCCTCCCCCGCGCCGCGCGGGCGGCGGTCCTGCACGACGGGCTCGCGCTGCGTCCCGACCCCGTCGGCCGGGCGCAGGCGCGCGCGGCCCTGGGCGTGCCGGCCGACGCCTTCGTCGTGGCGCTGCTCGGGCGCCTGTCCGCCTGGAAGGGCCAGCAGCTCCTCGTCGAGGCGCTCGGCCGCGAGCCGCTGGCCGCCGACGGGCGCAGCGTCGTCCTCCTGGCGGGCTCCGCGTGGCGCGACGATCCGGCCCTCGGAGACGCCCTCCGGGCGCGCGCCGCGGCGCTCGGCGTCGCCGACCGCGTCCTGCTCCCCGGGTTCGTCGACCGCGTCGGCCTCGTCTACGCCGCCGCCGACGTCGTCGCGGTGCCCTCGACCCATCCCGACCCCCTCCCGAACTCCGCGCTGGAGGCCGCCGCGGCCGGGTGCTGCGTCGTGGCCGCGGACCACGGCGGCCTGCGCGAGATCCTCGACGGGGGCCGGACCGGGGTGCTGGTGCCGCCGGGGGACGCCGGCGGCCTGGCGGATGCGCTGGCGACGCTGCGCGACGACCCGGACCGCCGCGCGCGACTCGGGGGCCTCGCCGCCGAGGACGCCGCGGCGCGCTTCGGGGCCGAGCGGCTGGCCGCGGGCCTGCAGGACCTCTACGACGCGGTGCTGGCGCGCCGCGGCGGCACGATCAGCTGATCGTGCCGCACTCGCGGAAGCCCAACGCCATCAGGGCGTCGAGCGAGCTCTGCTGCGCGAGGTCGAGCTGCGCCGCGGTGGTGTCGCTCGTCTCCCCCGCAGCCGCCTGCTCCGCCAGGCTCTCGGCGAGCGCCGCGACCTCCTGACCCGAGCGCACGGCGTCGGCCTGGACCGGCGCCAGCGTCGCGGCACCGGTGAGGTCGATCCGGCTCACGCCGTCGCTGATCCGGCGCCACGCGTCGGCGAGCCCGCGGAAGCCGACGCCGATGCCGGCCGTCGACGTCGCGCGGCCGACCGTCCGGTACCCGCCGTCGACGCGCGGCCGGAGCTCGCCGCAGATCGCGTTGCCGGTCCGGACCGCGGACGGCGAGCTCGGGCCGCCGAGGCACGGGGCGCCGAGCTCGCGAAGCGAGGCGAACGCCTCGAGCAGCTGGAGGACGGACGGTAGCTGCGAGCTGTCGGGGGCGTTGCGGGCGAGCGTCGCCGCGTCGCCGGTCTCCGTCGCCCGGAGCGCCTCGCGGAGCCCGTCGCGGAGCTCCACCAGGCCACTGCGGGGCTCCCCGACGAGGCCGTTCAGGACGTTCGGGAGCTCGTCGTCCTGGAGCATGTCGAGGACCTCGGAGACGCCGCGCAGCCGGACGGTCACCGCCCGGCGGTAGCCCGCCGGGTCGGTCGTCAGGGGCGCCAGGCGGCTCGTCGTCAGCGCACGGGAGCAGCGCCGGGCGGTCTCCAGGCGCCAGGCGCCCAGGCCGCCGACGCCCGGGTCCGCGCGCCAGCCCGCGCCCGCGCGCGTGGCGCGCGAGACCTCCGGACCGCCCTTCACGCTGACCGTGGCGACGTCGCCGTCGACCACGGCCTCCAGGGGCTTGCCGATCGTCGCCGGCAGCGGCTCGAGCGCGGCGCGCAGCAGGCGGTTGGGGACGTTCCGGCACTCGGTGCGGGGCGACGGGAGGAAGCTCGCCAGGTCCGCGAGCTCCTTGCGCGTGCGGTCGCCGACGGCGGCGCACAGGCGACGCGAGGTCGGCGTCGGGCGACCGGTGACGGACGCCGCCAGGCGATCGGTGGCCTCGATGGCCCCGCGCCGCTCCTCCGGGCTGCCGCCCCCGCCTCCGAGGAGCAGGACGACGGCGACGGCGACGACCACGACGAGGGCGACCACCCCGCCGAACAGCGGCAGGCGGCCCAGGCGGCGACGACCGCCGCCGGCGAGCGGGGTGGCTGGGCTCATCGGAGCGTCGCCGTCTCGTACAGGGGCTCGGACACGCCCACGGCCGCGACGACGGCGATCACGCAGAGCCCCGCGCAGAGCGCCGGGCCGAGCCAGGCCGGGCCGCGCTTGCGGCCCTCGTGCAGCGCGACGGCCGCGAGCGCGCCGAAGACGAGGCCGCCGAGGTGCCCGCCCCAGCTGACGTCCGGGCGGAACGAGAGCACGAGGTTGATGACCAGCAGGAACCCGAGCTGGCTCTGGAAGATGTTCTCGCCGCGACGGCGCATCTCGACGACGAGGTAGCCCGCCAGGCCGAAGACCGCGCCGGAGGCCCCGACCGTGACGCCCTGGGTCTGGATGATCGCGCCGAGCGACCCGCCGAGCAGCCCGACGAGGTAGATGAGCGCGAAGCGCCCGCTGCCCTCGCGGCCCTCGATCTCGCTGCCCAGGAACCACAGGAGCAGCATGTTGAAGGCGATGTGGATGATGCCGGCGTGCAGGAAGCCGCCGGTGACCAGACGCCAGTACTGACCGTCGTTGACCTCCCAGCCGGTCAGCCAGCCGTTGCGGTCGATCCAGGACTGGTTCGTGCCCTCGAGCCCGAAGTTGCCGCCCGCGAGGAACGCGACGACGCAGACGGCGATGATCGCCTGCGTGACCTGCGGCAGGTGCCCGCCGCCGATCGACGAGATCGTGCGGACCTTCGTGCGCTGCTTGGCGCACTCCGGGCACCGCATGCCGACGGGCGTGGACGTCATGCAATCGGGGCAGATCGGACGGTCGCAGTTCGAGCAGGACACGCCTGTCTCGCGCGCCGGGTGGCGGTAACAGGTGGCCATCGGCTGGGGAGCGTATCGGTCGCGGCTGAGGCGGCGATCAACGCCTGCCGAGGCGCTCGACGCCCCGATCCACGACCATCGAGAGTGCGGTCCTCCTCGTCTGAGGAGGACCACCGCACTCTCGATGCCCCAGCGTG
>NZ_JBFAPC010000024.1:0-46445 GCF_040675535.1 Patulibacter sp. NPDC049589
CGGGCCGACGAAGACCACGATCTCGCCGGCGGGGATCGTCAGCGAGAAGTCCTCCACCGCAGGGGCGGCGCTCCCGGGGTAGTGCTTCGTGACGCTGTTCCACCTCCAAGCCGAGATCCTGCTGGTCGAAGGTGACGCCGACATGCCGGGTACTCACCCCGGCCGAACCGTCCGCGCCGATCACCACCAGGGCGGTCACCTCGGCACCGTCGGCGAGACTGACGGTAGCCGTACGCTCGCTCTGGGAAACGGCCCGGACCAGACTGTTCTGCCGGACCGTCGCGCCCACCTGGACCGCCGCCTGGTACCAGGCATGGTCGAAGTCGTCGCGGCGCACCATGGTGACCACCGGCTCACCCGGCGACCGGCGGGTGAAACCGCGCCGGCCGTCATGGGTGAAGGTGACCGCGTTGATCGTGTCGCGAGCCGGCACAGCGAGCCGCTCGGCGCTCATCCGCAGCGAGATCCCGAGCAATCCGCCGCCGCAGGTCTTGTAGCGGGGATGCTCGGATCGCTCCAGAACCACCACCCGGGCCCCGGCCGAGGCTGCCGCATGCGCGGCCGACAGCCCGGCGGGACCCGCCCCGATCACCGCGACGTCCCACTCCGGGTTCTCCAGCACGTCTGCAGTTTAGATACCGTCTTCTGCGAACCTTCCTCACGATTAACGGGGTGCACTTGAGCACAGTCGTGGCGACCGACCTGCGGACCTCCACCGTGTCCGTGTCGCGGGCCACCACCGCGCCGGAGGTGACGGCCGCGAGCGCGACCCGGTACCCGGCGGGGGCCTCCAGGTCGAGGAGGGCGATGCCGGCGGCGCCCGGCAGGCCTTCGGGGGTGGCCAGCACGGCGGGAGGCGTCGCGTCGCGCAGGGTCAGCCCGTCCATCGGGACGGCGAGGCCCAGGCGGACCGCCTTGAGGATCGCCTCCTTGCGGACCCAGGTGCGCAGGAACAGGTCGACGGTCGACGGCGGCGGGCTGACGGGGCCGGCGAGGCCGGCGGGTCCGGTAGGTCCGGCAAGCCCGGCGGATCCGGCAAGCCCGGCGGATCCGGCAAGCCCGGCGGCCCGGCGCTCGACGTCGTCGACGGCCGACCGCCGGGCAGGCGCGACGTCCGGGCGGCCGAGCGCCTCGGCGCCTGCCCAGACCAGCGGACCTGCCGCGTCCCGCTCGGCCGGAGAGGTCGCGCCTCGCCAGGTCGCCTCGTCGACGGTCGGCGCGGCGCCGATGCCTCCCTCGACGTCGATCCCGATCTCCACGCCGTCGGCCAGCGCCACGAGGACGAGGTCCCCCGCGTGGGCGATCGAGACGTCGAGGGTCGCTCCGGGGACGTGCGGCTTCCCGCCGGGCCGCGGCACGACGAGGTCGACGACGCCCGGGGCGACGCCGAGCCGCGCCCCGAGCAGCCGCCGGGCGAGGGTGCGCCCGGTGACGAACCGCGCGGCGTCCTCGGGCCGGCGGAAGCGAGCGGCGCGCTCGCGCTCGTCCGCGCTCAGCCCGGCGAGGGTGCTCGCGTCGACGGGGCGCGGCGCCGCGCGGGCGACCACGACCTCCACGATCGCATCGCCGGCGCCCGCCGGGAAGCGCGGCACGTACGGCGGAGGGTCCGTGGCCCCGTCGCGCGTCGGGTCGTCGACCGGCATCGCGCGGATCCTCCCACGCGGTGGGGCCCGGGGTCGTGGCCGGCGGGCCGCCATGCCGACCAGGAAACCTTCCTACTGGGAACCAACGCTGGTGCCCGTCACCGACCGCTCCCGCCCGCCCGCCGACCCCACCACGCCCACCAGGAAACCTTCCTACTGGGAACCAACGCTGGTGCCCGTCGCCGACCGCCCGCCCGCCCGCCGACCCCCGCGGCCTCGCACCCGCCCACCGCGCCGCCCCGCGGACCCGTCCGCGGGCGCGCCCGGGTCCTACCCCACCGCCCGCGCCGCCGCACGCCCCGCGGTCCGGCCCGAGAACAGGCAGCCGCCCAGGAACGTGCCCTCGAGCGCGCGGTAGCCGTGCATCCCGCCACCGCCGAAGCCGGCGACCTCGCCCGCCGCGTAGAGGCCGGGGACCGGCTCGCGGGCGCCCGCGCCCGCCTCGCCGTGGGGCGCACTGGCGAGGCCGTCGACCTTCCGCAGCACCCGACCGTCGAGGTCCGTGTGCAGCCCGCCGAGGGTCTTGCGGGTGAGGATCGAGAGCTTGACCGCGATCAGCGGGCCGGCCTCGGGGTCCAGCAGGCGGTGCGGCTTGACGACGCGCGTGATCCGGTCCACGAAGTACTTCCGCGCGCCGTGGATGGCGGTCAGCTGGAGGTCCTTCGTGTACGGGTTGTCGACCTCGCGGTCGCGCTGCACGATCGTGCGCTGCAGGTCCTCGAAGTCGATCAGCGGCGTGTCGGTCTTGCTGTTCATCCCGCGGACGAGCGCCGCGAGGTCCTTCTCGACCACGAAGTCGACGCCGTGGTCCATGAACGCCTGGACCGGGCCGGGGGGCCCCGACGACAGGCGCGCCTTCAGGGTCTCCAGGACGCTCTTGCCGGTGATGTCGGGGTTCTGCTCCGACCCCGAGAGCGCGAACTCCTTCTCGATGATCCGCTCGGTCAGGACGAACCACGTGTGCTCGTGGCCCGAGTGCATGATGTGGTCGAGCGTGCCGAGGGTGTCGAAGCCCGGGAACAGCGGCACCGGCAGCCGCTTGCCGGTCGCGTCCAGCCACAGCGACGAGGGCCCGGGGATGATCCGGATCCCGTGCGCGGTCCAGATCGGGTCCCAGTTGTGGATCCCCTCGACGTAGTGCCACATGCGGTCGGGGTTGATCGTCTCGCCGCCGGCGTCCTGCGTGATGCGGATCATCCGGCCGTCGACGTGGTCGGGGACGCCGGAGATCATGTGCTTCGGGGCGGTGCCGAGGCGGGCGGGCCAGTTCTCGCGGACGAGGTCGTGGTTGGCGCCGATGCCGCCCGAGGTGACGATGACGGCCTGGCCCCGCAGCTCGAAGTCGCCGGTCTCCTCGCGGGAGCTCTTGACGCCGCGCGGGACGTCCGACGGCACGAGCGTCCGGCCGCGCACCCCGACGACCGCGCCGCCCTCGACGATCAGCTCGTCGACGCGGTGGCGGAAGCGGAAGCGGACCTTGCCGGCGACGACCGCCCGGCGGACGCGCTCCTCGAACGGCGCCATCACGCCCGGGCCCGTCCCCCACGTCAGGTGGAAGCGCGGCACCGAGTTGCCGTGCCCGCCGGCGTCGTAGCCGCCGCGCTCCGCCCAGCCGACCTGCGGCATGAGCTTGATGCCCTGGCCGGTGATCCACTCGTGCTTCTCGCCCGCGGCCCAGTCGACGTAGGCCTCGGCCCAGCGGCGCGGCCACTCGTCCTCGGGCCGGTCGAACCCGGCGGTCCCGAGCCAGTCCTGCCACGCCAGGTCCCGCGAGTCCCTGATCCGCATCCGCCGCTGCTCCGGCGAGTTCACGAGGAACAGCCCGCCGAGCGACCAGAACGCCTGCCCACCGAGCGACTGCTCGGGCTCCTGGTCGACGAGCAGGACGGTCCGCCCGGCGTCGGCCAGCTCGGCCGTGGCGACCAACCCGGCGAGCCCCCCGCCCACGACGACGACGTCGGCCTGCTCCTGCGCGCTCATGCCGTGATACTCGCGCTTCGGGGCGTCCGGCGGGGAACACCTACCGGCGGTAGGTCCGCGGCCCGGAACCCGGCGCCGCTGCGACCGGGCGGGACCGCGGTCCGCCTGGCCCCGTCCCCGACACGACGGCCGGTCGATCTCGCGCTCCGTCGTCCCGGTGGGGCACTCAGCGCATGGTTTCGTACCTCGTCAGCACCACGCCGCCCGGGAACGTCCGGGTCTCCACCAGGGCCAGGTCGACCCAGGTGTCCAGGGCCGGGAAGAACGGCGTGCCGCCGCCCACCAGGACCGGCGCCGTGACGAGCACGTAGTCGTCGACCAGCCCGGCCCGCACGGCCGCCGCGGCAAGCGTGGCGCCGCAGATGTCCATGGGCCCGCCGTCCTCGGCCTTGAGCCGGGCGATCTCGGCGACCGCGTCACCGGTGACCAGGCGGGCGTTGCCGTCGACCGCGCCGGCCGTCGAGGAGAACACCACCTTCGGCATGTCGCGCCAGCGGCGGGCGTACTCGGCGTGCGCCGGCGTGACGCCGGGCTGCTGGTCGGCGGTCGGCCAGTGGGAGCTCATCCCCTCCCAGATCCGGCGCCCGTACAGCGCCAGGCCCGTCGCCGCCACCCGGTCGGACCACCACTGGAACAGCTCGTCGCTCGGCGCGCTCCAGCCGAGGTCGTCGCCGGGCGCGGCGACGTAGCCGTCCAGGGTCACGTTCATGGCAAAGGTCAGTTTCCGCACAGCGTCAGCCTTCCGTCGATCGGGATCTCGGCGTACAGACCAGCCGGGCACGGAAGACTCATCGGTCGGTCCGCACCGCGGGCCGGTCGCTTCGGGATCCACCCCGGCGGCCTCGCGGGACACGAGCCGGGCGGTGCACGGCCCTCGCCCCACGGGCGCACGCCGTGCACCGCCCGACAGCCATCGCTCGAGACGTCCAGGCCGGGCACACCCGGACCTGACACCGACCCGCCTCAGTCCCGCGCCACCGCCACCGACCCGGCCGGGAAGGCCGGGTCGCAGCCCTGGTCGACCGGGATGCCGACGCGCAGGAGCGCGGGGCCCTCGGCGGCGAGCCACGAATCCATCGCGGCGTCGAGGCCCGCGGGGTCGTCGACCGACCACGTGGGGACGCCGAAGCCGCGGCCCAGGGACTCCCAGTCCAGGCCGGGCAGCGACGACGCGGCGCGGCGGCCGGCGTAGTGGGTGTCCTGCTGCTGGCGGACCATGCCGAGCGACGCGTTGTCGAAGAGGAGGACCTTGACCGGGGTGCCCTCGTCGACCGCGGTCGCGAGCTCCTGGAGGTGCATGACCAGCGAGCCGTCGCCGGTGACGCAGACGACGGGCCGGTCGTCGCCCTCGTCGGTCGACAGCGCGGCGCCGATCGCGGCGGGCAGGCCGAAGCCCATCGTCCCGAGGCCGCCGGAGGTGATCCAGCGGCGGGTCGTCGCGAAGCGCAGGCGCTGGGCGGCCCACATCTGGTGCTGGCCGACGTCGGTGGTCACCAGCGCCTGTCCGCCCGTCAGCTCCTGGAGGCGATCGAGGGTGGCCTCGGCGCTGATCGTCGCGCCACCGTCGACGCCGTGCGCGACCCGGCGGGGCGCGTGCTCGGCGCGCCAGGCGGCGATCCGCTGCCACCACGGGCGCAGCTCGGCGGCGACCGCGCCCTCCGCGGCCAGCTCCTGCAGCGCCGTGGCGATCCCGGCCAGCGCGGCCTTCGCGTCGCCGACGACGGGGACGTGTGCGGCGACGTTCTTGCCGATCTCCGACGCGTCGGCGTCGACGTGCACGACCCGCGCGAGGGGCGCGAACGCCGACAGGTCGCCGGTCACCCGGTCGTCGAAGCGCGCGCCGACGCAGACGATGAGGTCGGCCTCGTGCAGCGCGCGGTTGGCCGGCACCGCGCCGTACATGCCCGGCATGCCGAGCCAGCGGACGTCGTCGCCGGGGATCGCGCCCAGGGCCATCAGGGTCGTCACGACGGGCAGGTCGTAGCGGCGGGCGAGGGCGGTCAGCTCGGGCTCGGCGCCGGCGTGGACGACGCCGCCGCCCGCGTAGAGGACGGGACGCCGCGCGGCCGCGATCGCCTCCGCGGCCCGGCGCAGCTGGCGGCCGTTCGGCGTCGCGCGCGGCCGGTAGCCCGGCAGCGACGGGGTCGAGCGGGCGCCGCGGGCGGGCGCCTTCAGCAGGTCGGACGGCACGTCGACGACCACGGGACCAGGCCGGCCGGTGCCGGCGATCACGAACGCCTCGTGGATCGCCGCCGCGACGTCGTCGGCCCGCTCGACCGCGATGCCGTGCTTGACGATCGGCGCCGTCATGCCGATGACGTCGCACTCCTGGAAGGCGTTCGAGCCGCGCAGGGTCGTCGGCACCTGGGCGGTGATGAAGACCGTCGGGACCGAGTCCGCATAGGCGTCGGCGATCGCCGTGACGAGGTTCGTGGCGCCCGGGCCGCTGGTGACGATCGCGACGCCGGTGCGGCCGGAGGCCTTCGCCCAGCCCTCCGCCGCGTGGCCCGCCGCGGCCTCGTGCCGGACGAGGACGTGGCGCAGCGCGGAGGCGTCGATCGCGTCGTGCAGCGCCAGCGACGCACCGCCGGGCAGGCCGAAGACCGTGTCGACGCCCTCGGCCAGCAGGGCCTCGACGAGCCGGTCGGCGCCGCGCGGGGCGGACGAGCGGGCGAGCACGACGTCTTCCTCCGCCGGGGCGGCGCCGTCGGCGGGCGTGCCCGGGGCGGCGTGCGTGGACTCGGGCGCGCTCATCGAGGGGCTCCCGCGGGATCGGGGCTCACCGCGTCGGCCCACGGGCGGCGGTCGATCGCCGTGAAGGCCTCCTCGCCCATCCCGACCGCGACCGCGACCGCGGCGACGACGGCGCGGTCCGCCACGAGGGCGAGCTGCGGCGACGCGACGAGGATCGACCCGAGGCCGGTGGCCGGGATCGTGCTGCGGTGGGAGCGGTGCGTGGTGGGGAGCATGTTCGTGAGGGGTCCGGGGGAGCGCACGAGGACGCTCCCGGGTTCGGGGGCGAGCGGCGGCGTGTCGGGAGACTCAGGACTCGGGTCCGGCGGGCGGCCGGGACGCGGGTGCTGTGCCTAGCGGAGGCCGGCCGTGAGGCCGGGTACTACGAGCACGCCGAGGCGGACGCCGAGGGCGCCCGCGGGAAGAAGCGGCGTGGTGTGACGGTGAGTCACGGGCCCACATCATGCACCACCGGCCCGCGGAACGCCACCTCGGACGGTCGTCCAGGCGGTCCCTCGGGCCCGGTCGGGTGCGACCGGACCGGCGCCAGGGCCGGTGCGGCGAGCACCGCGGGACCCTTGCCGACCGGCCCTTCGGCGCTTCCCGGGTACGGGCCGGGAGTCGGCCGGCACCGCTTGTCGGTGCCGCACCGCGGGACTCCCGCCGGTCGCCCGTGCGACCCTTCCCCGGTGAGCACCGAGCGCCCCGCCGTCGACCGCCTCGTGGACGCCGGCGAGGTCGAGCTCGCCCTGATCGAGCGCGGCGAGGGCCCGCTCGTCGTGTGCCTGCACGGGTTCCCCGACAGCGTCTTCAGCATGGTCCCGCTGCTGGACACCCTGGCCGCCGCCGGGTTCCACGCCGTCGCGCCCGCGATGCGCGGCTACGCCCCGTCGTCGCTGCCGCCACGGCGTCGCACCACGCCGGTCGACCTCGCCCGCGACGTCCTCGCGATCGCCGACGCGCTCGGCGAGGAGGAGCTGATGGTCGTCGGGCACGACTGGGGTGCCGTCACCGCGCACACGGTCGCGACGCTGGCGCCGCACCGGATCCGGCGGATCGTGATGGCCGCCGTGCCGCACACGCACTCCGTGATCACGCGGCCGTCGCTCAAGCAGGCGTGGCGGTCGCGCTACATGGTCCAGTTCCAGGTGCCCGACGTGCCGGAGCGCATCATCGGCCGCGACGGCCTGCGCTGGATCGACGAACTGGTCCGCCGCTGGTCGCCCGGCTGGAGACCGTCGGCGGAGCAGCTCGCGACGATCCGCGCGGGCCTGCAGGGCCAGGGCCGGATGTCGGCCGCGCTCGGCTACTACCGTGGCATCCCCCTCGCCCTGGCGGACGCCGACGCCCGCCGGATCGTCTTCGGCGAGGTCCCCGTCCCCGCGCTCGTCATCCGCGGCGAGGCCGACCACTGCATGGGCGCCGAGCGCTTCGACGACCTCGGCGACCGCTTCACCGGCGGCGTGCGCCTGGCGTCGATCCCCGGCGCCGGGCACCACATGCACCTCGAGGTGCCGGAGGTCTTCGCCGACCACGTCCTCGCGCACCTGACCGCGGCCTGACCCGCGGCGCGCCCGCGACGGCGTCGCACGCGCCCGCCGGCCGGTCTGCGACGCGCCCGGGCCGCGGTGCGTCGGCGACCCGGCGTCGTGCCAGCACTCGGCGAACGCGCCGAGGCGACGACCGCCCGCGACGCGCCGGGCGATCACCCACCGGGGCCCGCACCGATCCGTGCCCGGCCGTCCTCCGCGCCCGGTAGGCTCGCCGCCCGAGGACGGGGTACGCGCAGCCGCGCGGCCCCGGCGCACCAGGGGGACCGCGTGTCGCAGTACGGCATCAGCACCACGATCGACGGGATGGGCGCCGCGATCGACGAGGTCGGCGTCGTGGTCGTCGCGCCGAGCGACGAGGTCGCCCGCGCGGAGCTGGCCTCGGAGCTCCAGGCCCGACCACCGGCCTGGGGACCGGCCCTGCTGCTCCCCGGCATCGTGCTCGCCGCCGTCGTCGCGGTGATCGCCTTCACCGTCCTCGGCTCGGGCGGGTAGGCGCTACAGCGCGCCCTGCTCCCCGCCGAGCGGCAGCGCCTCGTAGTTGCGGATGTCCGGCGCCCGCTCCAGGAGCTCGTCGGCACGCGAGAGGACAGCCGCGATGTGCGGGGTCCCGAAGTGGGCGCCGAGCGCCTCCGGGCCCGACCACTTCTCGACCGTCGTGAACTCCCGCGGGTTCTCCGTGCCCCGGTGCAGCGCGTAGAACAGGCAGCCCTCCTCGCCCTGGGAGGCGAGCACGAGCGCGGAGAGCGCGGCCTCGGTCTCGGCCTCCTTCCCCTCGCGGGCGTGGATGTGGGCGACCACGACGATGCTCATGGAGCGACGCTATCCGCGGCGCGTCGCGGGAGGGGAACGTGGCAGGCCGACGGCCCCGACGCGGACCGAGATCCGGAGACCGGGGGCGACGGGCCGGCGCAGGGGCCAGGTCGCGGCCGCACGGCGGTCCGGCGCGTCACGTGGCCCCGAAGACGTGGTCCGCCGCTGGTCCCCGGCGAGGCCGGGTGCGACGATCCCCCCATGAGCGCCCGCGACCTGGTCCACGTGACCACCGCCCTCGGCCGCCTGGCGCGGGGCCGCGCCGGCGTCGGGGTGCCCGTCGCGCAGATCGACGAGGAGATCGGCCGGGGGCACGGCGACATGCGCACGCCGCTGAACCTCGCCGACCTGGCCGCCCGCGGCCACGCCGAGGAGCAGACCGACGGGACCTGGGCGCTGACCGCCGCCGGCGTGGCCCGGCTCGAGGCCTGAGCGTGGCCGGCCGCGAGACGCCCGCCACCCGCGCCGCGAAGGCCGCCGGCGTGCCGTTCACGCTGCACGAGTACCCGCACGACCCGGCCGCCGACTCGTACGCGCTGGAGGCGACGGAGGCCCTCGGCCTCGACCCCGAGCGGGTTCTGAAGACCCTGGTGATCGACCGCGACGAGCGGCTCGTGGTCTGCGTCGTCCCGGCCGCGGACACGCTCGACCTGCGGGCGCTCGGCAAGCGGACCGCGATGGCCGACCCCGCCCGCGCCGAGCGCGCCACCGGCTACGTCACCGGCGGCATCAGCCCGCTGGGCCAGCGGCGGCCCCTGCCGACGCTGGTGGACGAGAGCGCCACGCACCACGACACGGTCTTCGTCAGTGCCGGCCGCCGCGGGCTGGAGATCGAGCTCGCGCCCGCCGACCTCGTCGCGCTGACCGGCGCCGAGGTCCGGCCGATCCGCCGCGCGGCGGGCTGACTGGGCCGCCGAGGACGCCGACGAGGCCCAGCAGCGTGCCGGTGTGCCGCATCCCGTCGCCCGCGGCCTCGCGCAGCCGCCCCACGCGGACCGTGCCGTCGGCCTCGACCTCGACGGTCACCGCGGCGTTCAGCCCGAGCTTGCCGAGCCGCGAGGCCTCCTTCAGGACGTCGAGCACCTCGTCCGCCCGCGCGGGGTCCTCCAGGCGGATCGAGACGACGTTCTCGTGGGTCATGCGTGCTCCGTGGTCGGCGCCGCGCCCGGACCGGTCGCGGCTGCAGGAGTCTCGTGCCCGCCCGGGTCCCCGCGCAAGCGCTGGGCGGCCAGCCAGCCGGTCCGCGCCGAGTTCCGCACCTCCACGGTCCAGAACTCGATGCGACCGGGGAGGGTCGTCCCGCCGGCCCGCCCCGGGCCGAGTTCCGTACCTCCACGGTCCAGAAGTCGATGTGACCGGCGAGGGCCGTCCCGCCGGCCCACCCCGCGCCGAGTTCCGCACCTCCACGGTCCAGAACTCGATGCGACCCTCCCGCCGATCGGC
This sequence comes from Patulibacter sp. NPDC049589, assembly GCF_040675535.1. Lineage (NCBI taxonomy): Bacteria > Bacillati > Actinomycetota > Thermoleophilia > Solirubrobacterales > Patulibacteraceae > Patulibacter > Patulibacter sp. NPDC049589. The sequence goes on from NZ_JBFAPC010000024.1 coordinate 10,163, forward strand.
CGCCACACCCTCGCGCCCGCGGCCCTCAGGGCAGCAGCACGATCTTCCCGCGCGTCGACCGCTCCGCCAGACGCACGTACGCGTCGCGGACCTGGTCGAGCGGGTAGGCCGCCGCGATCGGGACGTCGATCCGGCCCGACGCCACGAGGCCGGCGACCTCGGCGACGGCGGCGGCGCTCGCGACCTCGGAGGTGCCCTGGGCGCTCACGCCGTGCTCCTCGACGGCGGCGAAGTCGAAGATCGTGTTGATCCGCTCCTTCGCGACGCCGAGCTCCAGCGCCAGGTCGACGTAGCCGCCGCCGAACAGGTCGATCAGCCCGTCGACCCGGCCGCCCGCGGCCTGGCGTACCCGCTCCAACGCGCCGTCGCCGTGGGCGACCGGGACGATCCCGTGCTCCCGCAGCCAGCCGTGGTTGCGCTCGCTCGCCAGCCCGATCACGGTCGCCCCGGACTCGCGGGCCAGCTGCGACGCGTAGACGCCGACCCCGCCGGCGGCGGCCGAGACCACGACCACCTCGCCGTCCTGCGGCGCGACGGCCCGCACCGACGCGTACGCGGCCATCCCGGCCACGAAGAGCGAACCGGCCACGTCCCACGGGACCGCCGCGGGCTTCGGGGCGAGCTGGTCGGCCGGGACGACCACGAGCTCGGCCTGGCTCCCGCGCTCGTCGGTCCACCCGAGCACCTCGTCGCCGGCCGCGAAGGCCGTGACGCCCACGCCGACCTCCTCGACGACGCCGGCGAGGTCGCTGCCCTGCCCGGACGGGAACGTCGCGGGCCAGCGGTCCTCGAACACGCCCTCCCGGACCGCGATCTCCCCCGGGTTGATCCCGGCCGCCCGCACCCGCACCAGGACCTGCCCCGCGCCGGGCTCCGGGCGGTCGACCTCGCGGACCTCCAGGACCTCCACGCCGCCGTATCCGTCGAACCGCACTGCCTTCGGCATCCCCTGCTCCTTCGTCGTCGTGTGCTGCGCCATCCATCGTGCGCCGCAGGGCCCCGCCCGGCGACTACCCGATCGGGCAGTCCTGCTCGCCGTCCGGGCAGGCGGGCCGGGCAGGGCGGCGGGCTACGATCGGTCCATGAGCGAGCCAGCACCGCGCGATCCGATCTGGGCCCTCGCCGCCGCGGCCCGCCTGGTCGAGTCCGCGCGGCCCGCGTCGCTGCCGACGCTGCACCCGATCCTGGGCGAGCTCCTGCCCGCGGGCGAGGACCGGCTGATCGCGATGCTCACCGGCGACTGCTCCCGCGCGCCGCTGAAGGTCCACGGCGGACGGACCCTCCCCGCCGCCCCGACCAGCGCCGAGCTCGCGCAGCTCGCCGGCCGGGTCGTGCCGGGCGAGCCGTGGGTGGGCGTCGCACCCCTCGCGGGCGCCGAGCGGCGCCTGCTCGCCGTCGCCGCGTCCCCGCCCGGGTCCGCGGGCACGCTGCTGGCGGTGGTGCTCGAGGACGACGCCGAGGAGGGCCGGACCGGGGCCGAGCCGGCCGGAGCCTCCGGCGACGCGGCCCCCGCGGCGGGCCCGGGCCCCGCCGTCCGGGCGATCGTGCAGGGCCTCTGGAACGTCCTGGCCGCCTCGCTGGCCGAGCGCGCCGCGGACACGCCGCCGGGCACCGTCGTCGAGAACCTCGCCGCCGCGCAGGAGCGGGCGCGGGCGATCGCCGAGCTCGGCGACGCGCACGAGGCGACGCTCGCGGCGCTGCTCGGCACCCTCCGGGCCCGCGACGTCGACGACCGCGCCGCCCGCGCCGCCGCGACCGACGTCGCCGTCGCCGCCCTGATCGAGCTGCGCGAGGCCGGGGACCGGGACCGCGCGCTCAGCGAGGAGCCCGCGGACGCCGCGTTCGCCCGCCTCGCCGGCGAGCTCGGGCCTCTCACGCGGTTCGGCTCCGCCGCGCTGGAGCTCGCGGGGCCCGACGGCGACCGCGCCCTGCCCGCCGAGATCGCCCACGCCGCCCGGGCGGTCTCCCGCGGCGTCGCGCTGGTGCTGCTGGACCAGGACGCCGTCACGCGGATCCGCCTGGAGTGGCGGCTGACCGACGACGCCCTGCTCGTCACCGCCCGCGACGACGGGCCCGGCGCGATCACCGGCGACGCCCTCGCCGTCCACCGCACGACCGAGCGCGTCGCCGCCCTGGGCGGCACGGTCGCGGTCGAGGCGGTCCCGGGGTGGGGCACGACGGTCACCGTCCGCGTGCCGCTGACGCCGGTGGCGGCACCGGACAGCAGCCCGCTGAGCGTCCTGGGAGAGCGTGAGCTGCAGGTCCTCGCCGAGCTGACGCGCGGAGCCCGCAACCGCGAGATCGCCGCGACGCTGTCGGTCACCGACCACACCGTGAAGTTCCACGTCGCCAACGTCCTGCGCAAGCTCGGCGTGCGTTCGCGGGGCGAGGCCGCGGCGCTCGCGCGCGAGCACGGGGTCGGCGGCACGGCCCCCGAGGCGGCCCCCGGACCGCGCCTGCGCGCCGTCGCCGGGGGCCGCTGACGCGCCGGGTGGCGGACACCTGGTCGACCGGCGCGAGATTCTTCCGCGGGCCGCAGCCCACGGAGGGTCCGCCGTTCTACTATGTGCCGATGCGCACGTCCCGTCCCACGCGTTCCGCCGCGGCCCGGCCGTGACCCCCGAGCGCGGCGTGCATCCCCGTCGCTCGGCGGTGCAGGAGCGGTCGGTCGACACCGTCGACGCGATCGTCGAGGCCGCGGCCCACGTCTTCGCGCGCGACGGCTACGAGGGCGGGACCACCGGGCGGATCGCGGAGCGCGCCGGCGTGACGGTCGAGACGGTCCACCGGTACTTCGCGGACAAGGACGCGATCCTCGTCGCGCTGGTCGAGGAGCACCTCGACGGCGCGTACGCGGCGCTCACCCCGCTGCTGACCGACCTCGTCACCCAGTCGCCGCCGATCGCCGACGGCGTGTCGCGGATGCTCAAGGCGCTCGTCGCCCTGCACCGCAGCCACCCTGCGCTGCACCGCGTGCTGTTCGAGGAGGCCCCCCGGCCCGTCGCGCTGCGCCACCGGGTCGAGCGCACGATGGCCGCCGCGGTCGAGGCCGTCACGGGCTACCTGGAGTCCCGGCCCGAGGTCGTCCCGTCCGACCGCCGGATCGCCGCGCACCTCGTGGTGCAGGTCGCCGAGAGCGTCACGCACAACCTCGTCATCAATCCCCGGGACGGCACCGATCCCGAGGAGTACGTGCGGCAGACCGAGCAGATGCTCGTGCGGTACCTCACGGGTCGCTGACGGCCGCGGACCCGGCTCGCTCCGACGCCGTCGGCACGGGTCGAGCGCGAACAGCCCGGCCCCGGGCATCCCACGGCCCCGGCGGCGGACGGCCCCGTGCCGCGAGGCCGGGCACCGGGTAGCGGTATGACTGCCGGGCGGACCCCGCCCGCCGGCGTCCGCGCGACGTCCCCCACGACCCGGAGCCACCGACCCGTGAGCACCTCCTCCACGAGCACGTCCCCCGCCCCCACCGTCCCGCTCGCCAACGGCGCGCGGATGCCCCGGCTGGGCCTCGGCACCTGGCCGCTGGACGACCGCGAGGCGGAGGTCGCCGTGGCGCAGGCCGTCGGGATCGGCTACCGCCTGATCGACACCGCGTTCAACTACGGCAACGAGGTCGGCGTCGGCCGCGGGCTGGCGGCGAGCGGCGTGAAGCGCGAGGAGCTCTTCGTCACCACGAAGCTCAACAAGGAGGACCACGGCGTCGACGAGGTCCAGCGGGCGTTCGAGCGCAGCGCGACGAAGCTCGACGTCGACTACATCGACCTCCTGCTGATCCACTGGCCCAACCCGGCGCAGGACCGCTACGTCGACGCCTACCGGGGCCTGGTCCGGCTGCTCGAGGACGGGCGCGTCAACGCCATCGGCCTGTCGAACTTCAAGCCCGCGCACGTCGACCGCATGCTGGAGGCCACCGGCGTCGTGCCCGACGTCGACCAGATCGAGCTGGACCCGACGCGGACCCGCGCGGCGGAGCGCGAGTACCTGCAGGCCAAGGGCATCCTCTGCGAGGCCTGGAGCCCCCTGGGCGGCAAGGACGCGGGGATCCGCGAGCACCCCGTCGTGACCCGGATCGCCGAGCGGCGCGGCCGGACGGCGGGGCAGATCGTCCTGCGCTGGCACCTGGAGATCGGCGACGTCCCCGTCCCGAAGTCCGCCGACGCGGGCCGCCAGCGCGAGAACCTCTCGGTCTTCGACTTCGTCCTGACCCCGGACGAGGTCGCCGAGATCAGCGCGCTGGACCGCGGCGGCGAGGGCATCACGGACTCGGACGCCTTCGGGCACTGACCGGCCCGGGCCGCCTCAGAGCGTCCCCGTCTTCGGGGGCGCCGACGGCGGGGCCGGAGCGGCCACCGGGTCCAGCGCGACGGCCTGGATCTCCGTCCGGAAGTCCGTCCAGCTGCGCGAGCGGCCGCAGACGAAGAGCACGACGGTGCGCGCGTCCGCCGCGGTGGCCGTCGGCCGGAAGCAGTCCCGCCCCTCGGGGCTGACCCGGCGGACGCCCCGCCAGGTCCGGCCGCGGTCCGCGCTGGACCACTGCTCGACGCGGATGCGGTGGTCGAGCATCCGGCCGAGGTAGACCGTGTAGGGGTCGTTCGGGTCGATCGTCATACCCCCGGCCTCGAGGCGCCCGCCGAAGTCCGAGAACGCCCGGGCGATCTGCGTGAGCCGCCAGTGCGTGCCGGTCCAGCGCCCGAAGAGGTAGTGCTGCGGTCCCCGCGGGTTGCCGACCGAGAACGCGACGAGCGGGTGGCCGTGGCCGTCGTCGGCGACGTCCATCACCCACGCCTGACGCAGGCGGCGGTCGAAGCGGTAGACCTCGTCGCCCTTCGCCGCGGGGATCGGCAGGCCGCGCAGGCCGGCGACCAGGGTGCCGTCGGCGCGGGTGAAGCGGCCGTCGCGGTACTCGAGGCAGTGGACCCCGGTGTGCCCCTGGTTCGGGTGCCGCTCGGTGTAGCACATGTGCACCAGCCCGCTGCCGGGCGGACCGGCGCCGTACTTCGCGTACGGCCGGGCTCCGCGCGGGCCGACGACGATCTCGCGGGCCCGGCCCCAGCGGTCGCCCTCCTTGATCGCGAACGTCGGCTCCCAGCACCCGCCGCGCCAGGCGACGAACGTCTTGTCGTTGCTCAGCGCGATCGCGTTGGGATAGGTGAACCCGAGCTCGCCGGGGGCGTTGACCGGCACACGGCGGGTGCGCGTCCAGCGGTCGAACCGGCCCGGCGCGACGGTCATCCGGTAGTACATGTGGCCCGGCCCGCTGCGCGGGATGAACCGCCCGGAGTGCGGGCTGAAGAACGCCACGATCCGCCCGTCGGCGGTCGGCAGCAGGCTCGGGTTGTTGTGGTCGTCGGTGCCGGTGTGGCCGATCACGACCTTGCTGGAGGCGTGCGGCGCCCCGGGCACGAAGCGCGCGACCACCACGTCGCCGCTCCGCGTCACCCAACCCGTGTAGACGATCCCGCCGACGGTGATCGCGCGCTGGTCGCCGAAGAAGCTCCAGGCCCCCCGGCCCAGGATCGTCGGCCGCCGGGCGGCGGGCGCGAGCGGCCCCGAGACCTCGGGCGGCCCCTGCACGTGCGCGACCTGGCTCTGCGCGCGCAGGCAGTCGGTGGGGACGGCGGCCCCGCGGACGGGCGGGGGCCCGGCGAGCGCGGCGACCAGCGCCACGAGCAGGGCGGCCGCAGCGCACAGGACGACCAGCGATGGGCGGACGGGGAGCGGTGGGCGCGACACGGCGCGACCTCCTCGGGGATCGGGACGGAGCAGGTCCCCGGGGGCGGACCGGACCGGGAGGATAACACTGGTCATCGCGCGCGATTCGCCGTCCGCGCGGCGCCCGGACGAGCGTCGCAGGGAGCCGATCCGGACGCGGTCACGGGCTGTCCGCATTGCAGGTGAGGGTGTCCCCATGCCTTCCATCACCCGCATCGACTTCGTCCCGATCCCCACACAGGACGCCGACCGCGCCCGCGCGTTCTACCGCGACGTCCTCCGCCTCGACGAGGACGCGCACACCGTCGGCAAGCCGTTCTCGGAGTTCAGCCTCGGCGACACGACGCTCAGCGTCTGGGACCCGACCAGCGCCGGCCGCGAGTTCCAGGCCAACACCAACGCGATCGCGCTGCACACCGACGACGTCGCCGGGATGCGCGAGGAGCTCGAGGGCCGGGGCGTCGCGTTCTTCGCCCCGACGTTCGACACCGGCGTCTGCCACATGGCGTTCTTCGCGGACCCCGACGGCAACCCCCTGATGCTCCACGGCCGCCACGTGCCGCGCGACTGAGGCCGACGCGAGCGGCGCCGCGACACAACTTTCGGCCACGTGGTGGGTTCCTACCCCCGAACACGTCGCCGACCGCGTCCACCGACGCCCCGGGCCGACGACCGTCCTCCGCCCCCATCGAGGAGCCCCTCCGTGACCTCCCTCCGCCGGTTCCGCCGGTCGGTGACGCGCGTCCTGATCGCGTGCGCCTGCCTCATCGCCCTCGCCACCGGTCTCGCCGTCGCCGCCGCCCCAGCGTCTGCCGCGAGCAGCATGGTCACGACGATGGCCGACGACGGCGTGCTGAACGGCGCGCACGGCGACCCCGCGCCGATCGTCGCGCAGTGGAAGGCCTCGGGCGTCGAGAACGTCCGGATGTTCGCCGAGTGGGCGCACATCGCCCCCAGCCCGGACGCCACGAAGCCGCCGGCGGGCTTCGACGGCACGGCCGAGGGCGCGTACGACTTCACCGACCTGGACCGCAAGATCGACCTGATCCGGCAGAACGGGATGACGGTGACGCTCGTCGTCACCGGGCCCGGCCCGATCTGGGGCTCGCTCGAGCCGGCGCGGCGCAACAACCGCTGGCGGCCGAGCCCCGCGATGTTCGGCGACTTCGCCCACGCGGTGGCGAAGCACACCGCCGCCCGGGTGGACGACTACATCGTCTGGAACGAGCCGAACGTCGCCACCTGGCTGCAGCCGCAGAACATCTGCACGGGCACCAAGTGCCGCGTCTACTCGCCGCACCTCTACCGCAAGCTCGCCGCCGCGGGCTACGACGCGATCCACGCCGAGGACCCGAGTGCCACGATCGCGATCGGCGCCACGTCCTCGCGGGGCGACCGGTTCGTCGTGCGCACCAACGGCACCACCCAGCCGCTGACGTTCCTGCGCGAGCTCGCCTGCGTCGACTCCAAGTACCGGAAGAGGACCACCGGCGACTGCCGCGGCTTCGTCGCTCCCAAGGGCAACGTGCTGGCGTACCACCCGCACTCGAGCCGGTACTCCCCGTCGTACCGCTCGCCGTACACCGGCGACGCCCGGATGGGCGACCTCGGCCGGCTGACCACCGTCGTCGACAAGCTCACGAAGGCCGGACGCCTGAAGGTCGTCGGCGCCTCGCGGTTCCCGCTGTGGCTCGACGAGTACGCGTACGAGACCAACCCGCCGGACAAGGACCTCGGGATCTCCCCCGCCGCGCAGTCCGCGTGGTCGCAGTGGGGCTGGTGGATCGCCTGGCACAACTCGCGCGTGAAGATGCTCGCCCAGTACGAGTGGATCGACGAGGGCGACGCGGACGCCGACGCCGACCCGCACGGCTGGCAGTCGGGGCTGTACTTCCAGGGCGGCAAGGCCAAGCCGATCGCCCAGGCGTTCCCGAACCCGATCTTCGGCTACCGCACGACCAAGACCGCCGTGGTCTGGGGTCAGGTCCGCACCGCGACCGGCCCCATGAGCGTGCGCCTGCAGCGGTACTCCGGCGGCGCGTGGCGCGCCTACAAGACCCTCACCACCGACTCCCGCGGCGCGTTCACCCGCACCGTCCCGCGGTCCACGACGGCGAAGTACCGCTACCAGTACGTCTCGCCCGTCGACGGCAGCACGAAGACCAGCACCTCCACCGCCCTGCGCAAGCGCTGAGCGGCGCCTCTCCCCCGATCCCCCGGAGCACCATGACGAGAACCACCGACCGCACCCCGACCAGCCCGCCCGGGCCGTCCGCAGGGCGGACCATGGGCCCTGCTCGACGTGACCGGCGCCTCCGCCGAGCACGTGCTCGGGTCGATCGACGCGATGAAGCTGCGGTCGTCGATGACGCTCTTCCTGCGGGCGGCACCGGACGAGGCCGCGTTCCGGGCCGTGCTGGACCGGTGGTTCGGCGGGGAGGCGGACGGCGCGACGGACGCGCGGGTGTGACCCGCGGCACCGGCGCGCCGCGTGGGCGCCAGGACGGCACCGGGGCCGGAGCCGCCTGCGTCGGCCCAGCACCCTCCACGGAGGCGGGAGCCGCGCGGAGGAGGGACGCCTCACGGGCGCCGGAGCCGCAGGGCGCGGAGCGCCCACGGGCCCGCAGCCGCCGGAAGACCGCGCCGCGCCCGGCCTACGCGAGGCGGTCGGGGTCGACCGTGACCTCGCCGAGGAGCGACGACGGGACGCCGCGCTCCGACCGGTCGCGGGCGACCCGGCGCACGCGCCGGGCGAACGACGCCTCGTCGGCGATCAGGCGGGCGAGCACGACGTCGGCGGACCGGGCACGGCGACCGAGGTCGTCGGCGAAGGACGGCGCGCGGGTCCCGACGGCGACGGCCGCCGAATCGTGATCGCGTCCGCCGGAGGTGGCGGCACTGGAGTGGGAGGACATCGGGTTCTCTGCTTCGACGGAGTTCGCGCCGATCGGACCTGCGGCAGCCGGCCCGATCGGTACTTCCAAAGGCTTGGAACTTCCTAGACGTTGTAACACACCGGAGTGTCCGCTCCGTTTACAGCGGGGATTCCCCGGTGCCGCGGGTCGGGCCGAAGCCCGGCGGCGGACCGTCGCCACCCCGCGCGCGCCCGGAACAGGCGGCGAGCGGCCGTCCCTGGCCGTCTCCACGGCCACAGGGAGGCGCTCCCGTGGGACGCCACTCACGGCCCACGGACGGCCGCAGCGATACTCCAGGCGTGAGCGACGACGGACGGCGGATCCGAGGGGCGGCGAGCCGCGCGCAGCTGATCGAGGCGGCGCTCGGCATCCTCGAGCGGGAGGGCGCCCAGGGCGTCACCCAGCGGGCCGTCGCGCGCGAGGCCGGTATGGCGGCCAACGCCGTCACCTACCACTTCGGATCGGTCGACAACCTACTCACGTCGGCGATCGAGGCCGGGAGCGTGGCGTGGTCGAAGGCCCTCGCGGGCATCCCGCCGGAGTCCTTCGCGCGCGACGTCGCCGCGAACCTCCTGGCGGAGCTGGCGAACGACCGCTCGCGGATGGTCGCCGAGATCGAGCTCTACCTGTTCGCCGCGCGCCGGCCCGCCCTGCGCCCGGCCGCGCGCCGATGGACGGACGCGGTCACCTCCGCCTTCGGGGACCTGACCGAGGTCGAGCGGCGGTCGCTCGTGGCGGCGGTCGACGGGGTCTGCATCCAGCTCCTGCTCGCCGACGAGCCGCCGTCGGCCGAGGCGATCCAGCAGGTGATCGAGCGGGCGCTGCCGGGACCCCGGGCGGGGTGACGGGCGCGCCGTTCGAGGTTGACAGCGCACACGGGTCGTGAATATTGTGCGAGCGAACTACTAGTTCGGTCGGTCGACTTTCTGGCAGGGTCCCGCGAGGGTCGCCCGCCGATCGTCGGCCGGACGATCGGAACGTGGAGCGGAGACGCATGACCGACGGCGAGCAGTACCGACAGCTCTTGACCCAGGCCTACGACGGCGAACGGCTGGGCGTCGTGCTCGGCCGCGAGCTGGCGGCGCGCACCGACGATGCCGGGGAACGCGCCGTCTACCACGCGTTCGAGCGGGTCGAGTCGGTGGCCCGCGCCCAGCTCGAGCCGATGATCGCCGCCGCCGGTGCCGCCGAGGACGTGCTCGACGAGGACGCGGTCGAGCGACAGGGCGCCGACCTGGCCGGGCAGATGGCAGCGCAGCCGCGCACCGTGGCCTGGACGGGGATCCTCCCGGAGTTCGAGCGGTTCATCGGCCACCTCGAGCGGCTGCGCGACCTGGCGCCGGCCGGCGACCGTCGGCCCTACAACGTCCTCGTCGACCACGAGGTGGCCTCCGTCGCGATGGTGCGGGCTGTCATCGACGACGACCTGGTCACGGCCGAGCGCGTCCTCCGGGGCTTCCTCGACGCGGCCACCTCCTGACCGGTCTCGACGGAGGCCTCGAGCGTCGGCCGGCCGGTACCGCGCCGGGCGACGACGCCCGCCCGGCGGACCCGCGCCGGGCCGCGACCCGGCGCTCGTCGACGCCTCAGTCGCCGCCGAGGAGATCGGCGCCCGCCGTGTCGTTCAGCGCCGTCAGGACGTTGGAGGACACGCCGCGGGTCGAGCGGTCGTAGTCGAAGTACAGGTGACGGCCCCCGGGGGTCGTCGCGGTCACCGACGTGCGGGTGCCGTCGAGCCAGACGCCGATCGTCCCGGCCTGCACCTGCACGTCCGGGCCCGCCAGCGCCACGGCGGACACCGCCTTCCCCAGGACCGCGGTCCCGCTGATCACCTGCGCGGCCGTCGGATGGCGGTGGGACGGGATCCCGGTGAACGCCAGGCTGGTCGCGCCGGCCATGAGGCCCGCGAGGTCGCGCTCGTGCAGGTCGTCCTCTTCGGCGGCGTTCAGCGCGACGCTCGCCGTGGCGACGGTCGACATCGACTGCGACCGGCGCGTCTTCTCCACGGCGACGACCTTGGCGACGCAGCAGTCGAACCCCTTCGGGATCTGCAGGTGCACCCCGCATCGCCGAGCGTTCAGCGTCCGGCGCCGTTCCGCGTCCCGCACGGGGCCGGGGAACCGCGTTGCCGCGTTTCGGGGCCGGGCGTCGGTCACCCCGGAAACGCCGGAGGGCCCGCTCTCGCGGGCCCTCCGTGTCCTCGGTGTCCGTAGTCGGGGAGACAGGATTTGAACCTGCGACCGCCCGGCCCCCAGCCGGGTGCGCTACCAGACTGCGCCACTCCCCGAGGACGCGGAAGGCTACCGCAGAAGGCCGTCCGCGGTCGCCCGGTATCGCCTCGCGTGCGTCCCGGCCCGACCCCGATCGACGGGACGCTCGCCGGCCGGTCCCGCCGGCCCGCACCGAACCGGCCGTCGGTCCCGGCGCGGCTGGGCTTAGAGCCTGGATCCACCGATCCTCGGGTCGTCTCGACGCCGATGACCTTCGCGTGACCCGACCGGACACGATCGAATGGTCACCGACCGTCCTCACGTGTCCGATCGACCCACACTCGGCCCTCGACGCCGAGACTCAACCGACTATCGGTGGATCCGGGCTTAGGCCCCTGCTCCCCAACCCTTAGGAACTCCAGAGGTGCGGACTCCCTCGCGCCAAGGGTCCGGTGGTTCTATGGATGGCACCAGAGGACGAAGCCCCCGAGAAGGAGCCACCTGAATGACGAACACCGCCCGCACCGTTTCTCCCCGCCACTCCAGCTGATGGAGCCCCCAAGACCCCCGCGTCCGCAGCAGTAGGGCGGGCGCGGGATACCCAGAGCAGGTCCTGCAGGACGACGAAGGCCCCGGTCACCGACCGGGGCCTTCGTCCGTTCCGGGTCCGGGCCGCCGACGGGGGCGATCCGGACGAGAGGAGCGGGCGACGGGAATCGAACCCGCCCTAAGAGCTTGGAAGGCTCCTGTGCAACCACAACACCTCGCCCGCGAGGACGTCGGAGTCTAGCCAGGAGAGCGCCGGGTAGGCTCGCCCGATGGCCGACCTGGCGTTCCTCGGGCCCGAGGGCACCTTCACCCACCGCGCGGCGATCGACCTCGCGCGCGACGGCGAGCGGCTCGTGGCGCTCGACCACGCCGACGAGGTGATCGCGGCGATCGCCGGTGGGACGGCGGACGGCGCGGTGATCGCGTTCGAGAACAGCCTCGACGGGCCGGTCGCCGCGAACCTCGACCTGCTGATCGCCACCGACGAGGACGTCGTGATCGTGTCCGAGCGCGTGATCCCCGTCGCGTTCGACCTGTGGCGCCTGCCGGGCGACGACGCGCCGCTCACGGGCGTGATCTCGCATCCCGTCGGCCTCGCGCAGTGCCAGACGTTCATCCGCGGCCAGGACCTCGCCACGCGGGGCGCCAGCTCCAACGCCGCCGCCTGCCGCGACGTCGCCGAGGAGGCCCGACCCGGCTGGGCGGCGCTCGCCGGCCCCGACGCCGGCGAGCAGTTCGGCCTCGTCGCCACCGAGCGCGGGATCCGCGACGACGAGCGCGCCGCGACCCGCTTCCTGCGCCTCGGGCACCGCAGCCCCGGGCCGACCGGGCGCGACCGCTCGGCGTTCGTCCTCTTCCCCGCGCAGGACCGGGCCGGCAGCCTCGTCTCGCTGCTGCAGGAGTTCTCGGGCCGCGGCGTGAACATGACCGCGATCAAGTCGCGACCGACGAAGGAGCTCCTCGGCGAGTACGTGTTCTTCGTCGAGGTCGAGGGGCACCTGCACGACGCGCGGGTGCGCGACGCGACGCTCGGCCTGCTGTCGCGCTCGGTCGACGTGCGCTTCCTCGGGTCCTACCCCGAGGACCCGACGCGGCCGGAGTCGCGGCGCGGGCAGGACGACGACGCCGACGAGCAGCGGCGCCTGGCCGCCATGCTCGCGCGGACGGAGCGGTGATGGCGGCGCCGCGGGTCGGCGTCTGCGGGCTCGGCCTGATCGGCGGGTCGGCGCTCCTGGCCCTGCAGGCCGCGGGGCTCGACGTCCGGGGCTGCGACGTCTGGCCCGACCCGCGCACGTGGAGCGAGGCGCAGGGCGCCCCGGCGGACGGCTCCCCCGAGGCCACGGCCCGGGCGGTCGACGTGCTGCTGCTCTGCGTCCCGCCGCACGCCGCCGCGAAGGTCGCCGCCGCCGCGCTGGCCGCGAACCCCGACGTCGTCGTCGTGGACACCGCGTCGGTCAAGGGGCCCGTCGTCGACGAGATCCGCGCCCGCGCCCCGCAGGACGCCGGCCGCTTCCTGCCCGCCCACCCGCTGGCCGGCGGCGAGCGCGGCGGCTTCGCGGCGGCCCGCGCCGACCTGCTCGACGGCGCGACCTGGGCGATCTGCCCGCCGGCCGACGACCCCGACGGCGTCGTCGACACCACCGCGACCCTGCTGCGCGCCGCGCCGGTCCTCGACGCGCTCGGCGCCCGGCTGCTGGCCTGCACGCCGGAGGACCACGACCGCGCGCTGGCCGCCACGAGTCACGCGCCGCACGTCGTGGCCGGGGTCCTCGCCGAGGTCGCGGCCGGGCCGCCGACGGGCGGGCCGCTGGCCGCGGTCCTCTCCGGTGGCGGGCTGCGGGACATGACCCGCGTGGCCGCCGCGCCGTCGGGCCTGTGGGCCGAGATCCTCCACGCCAACGCCGACGCCACGGCCGACGTGCTCGAGGCCACCGCCGACCGGCTGCGGGCCGCCGCCGACGACCTGCGCTCCGGCGACCGCGACCGGCTGCAGACCGGGTGGGAGCGCGGCTCGGCGGCCCACGACGCGGTCGCGACCGCGCGCTGGTCGAACGTCGCCTGGGAGCCGCTCGCCGTCGACGACGGCTGGACCGGGCTGCTGGAGCTCGGGCAGCGGGGCGTGGTCGTCCGACACCTGACGGACGCGGGCGACGGCCGCGTGGTCGGCGAGCGCGGGGCGTCCGGCGGCTGACCGGGCGCCGTGTCGGTCACCTGCGCCCGGTGCGGTCCGTAGGGGTCACCACCGCCGGGTCCGGACCGGTCCTCCCAGCGGCCGCTCGGGCGCCGGGACCCGTCGATCCCCCGTCCCGACTGGGTGACCGCCCAGGGCGCGTCGAGCGGCACGCGTCGAGTGCGTCAGATGACGCGGACGGCACGATCTGGCGCCCATACGGTGTGCCCATGTTCAAGAACGCATCCGCCACCCGCCTCTCAGTCCTCCCCATCGCCCTCCTGGCGACGATCACCCTCGCCGCCTGCGGCGGCAACGACGAGAAGGTCGAGAAGATCCAGCAGCAGGGCGTCGAGCTCCAGGAGCAGGGCAAGCAGCTCCAGAACGACGCCCAGAAGGCCGCCGAGGACGTCAAGTCCGGCAAGCGCTCCGCCGAGGACGTCCAGAAGGAGCTCGAGGAGAAGACGAAGGACATCACCGACAAGGCCAAGGACGCGACCAACGACGCGATCGACGCCGCCAAGGAGCAGGGCAACCTGCCCGACGAGGCCAAGAAGGCCCTCGAGGACGCGCAGAAGCAGGTCAACGCGACCCCGTAGTCCGCGGCGCGGCGCGGCTCACGCCCGCCGACCCGTCCCCCGGCCGCCCCGCGGCCGAGCCCCGACCACCCACCTTCGGCCCCGGCGGATCAGTCCGCCGGGGCCGTCGCCGTGCTCGCGACCGGCGGCGCGACGCGCGGCACGACGGCCGTCACCACGACGAGCGTCGCGAGCGCGACGACGGCCAGACCCAGGAAGACGTGCTCCGTCGCCGCCGTCACGGCCGCCGCCAGGTAGTCGGACGCGCGGTCGTCGAGCGTCCGGCCCGACTGGAGCGTCCGGCTGATGCCGTCGACGTCGGACGGCAGCGCGCCGCGCAGCGCCGCCGGTGCGTCCTGCAGCCGCTGGTGCAGGGTCGCGTTGGCGATCGCGCCGAAGACCGCGGCGCCGAGGCTCTGCCCGAGGATCCGGCAGAACATCGACGCGCTCGTCGCGACGCCGCGCTCCTCCCAGCCGACCTCCGACTGGACCGCCACCACCATCGGCACCGACAGCAGCCCGCAGCCCGCGCCGAGGACCAGCCCGACGCCGAGCACGGCGCCCGCGGGCGGGGCCTCCGGCAGCAGGACGAACGTCGTGCACGCGACCAGCGCGAGCGTCGCCCCGAGCATCGAGGAACGCCGGAAGCCGATCCGCAGGTAGAGCCGCGGCGAGACCGAGGCGGCGACCGGCCAGGCGATCAGGATGCTGGCCAGCAGCAGGCCGGCGACCGCCACGCTGAGGCCGAGCACCAGCTGGCCGTAGATCGGCAGCACGATCGACGGACCCGCGAACAGGAGCCCGAGGCCCGCCATCGCGAGGTTCGGGCCGACGAACGCGCGCCGCCGCCACACCCACGGCGGCATCACGGGCTCGGCCGCGCGGCGCTCCACCCGGATCGCGAGCGCCGCCGCACCGAGGGCGACCGTGAGGATCGCCAGGCTCGGGGCCGACGTCCAGCCCCAGGCGACCCCGCCGCGCAGGAGCGCGAAGACGAGCGACCCGGCGGCCAAGAAGATCAGCGCGGTCCCCAGCACGTCGATCCGGTGGGGACGCCGGACGACGTCCTCGCGCAGGTGCCGGTGGATGATCGCCATCGCCAGCAGCCCGACCGGGACGTTGAGCAGGAAGATCCAGCGCCACGACAGCGCCTCGACCAGGACCCCGCCGAGGATCGGGCCGGCGAGCGCGGAGACCGCCCAGACGCTGGAGAGCCGGCCCTGGATCTTCCCGCGCTCCTCGACCGCGTAGAGATCGCCGGCGACGGTCTGCACGGTCGCCTGGATCGCGCCGGCGCCGAGACCCTGCAGGGCGCGGAAGGCGATCAGCGCGACCATCCCCCACGCCGCCGCGCAGAGCGCCGAGCCCGCCAGGAAGATCGTGATCCCGATCAGCAGCACCGGCTTGCGGCCGTACTGGTCGGCGAGCTTCCCGTAGAGCGGGATCGACACGGTCTGGGTCAGCAGGTACGCGGAGAAGACCCAGCCGAACAGCGAGAAGCCGCCGAGGTCGCCGACGACCTGCGGCGCGGCGGTCGCGACGATCGTGCCCTCCAGCGCCGACAGCGCCAGCGTGGTCATCAGCCCGGCGACGACCCAGCCGCGGCGCGTCGTCGCGCCTCGCGGGTCCGCCGGCGGGGCGGAGGAGGCTGGACCCGGACGACGCACCCGTCGATCGTAGGCGGCGGGCCCCGCCGTGCACCGCGTCCGTCGTTCGCGGTATGACCTGGGAATGCGCCTGACCTCCGTCTCCGCCGCCGTCGTGACCGCCGGGATCCTCGCCCTGTCGGGGTGCGGCGGATCCGACTCCGAGGACGTGCGCGTGGTGTCGACCGGCGCGAAGCCCGCCGCGACGGACACGCAGGGCGCCGTGGTGACGTCCACCCAGGCCGCGCCGCAGCAGACCGTCGTGGTCCCGCCGCCGAGCACCGTCGTGGTGCCGAGCACGACCGGCACCTCGACGACCAGTGGCGGCACCGCCCCGCCCACGACGACCGTGACGGTGCAGAAGCCGCCGACGGTCGCCGGCGACCAGCCGACGATCACCGTCCGCGCCGACGGCACCGCCCGCACCACCGCGGCGGACGACGGCCAGGCCCAGATCTGGTGCGACGCGGCGCGCCAGGGCTCCTACGACGACCAGCTCGGCGACGCGACGACGCTGGTGATCGCCGTCGCGGGCAGCGATCAGGTCACGCGCTGCGCCCTGCCGCGCTGAGCCGGGCCGGCGTTCGCGCCCGGGCGAGCCGACGGCGGGCACCTCGGCCTGGGTAATATGCGCGACCGCGAGGGGGATTAGTGTATCGGTAACACGGCGGTCTCCAAAACCGCAACGGGAGGTTCGATTCCTCCATCCCCCGCCTCCTCGCACGACGGCGCCATCCGGCGCCGTTCGTCGTTCCGGGGCCGCGCGATCGACCGTCGGGGACGTCGATCGGGCCGCGCGCCCACCGTCCCGCGGACGGCGCCGGCCACGGGCGGAGCGCGGTGAGGGCCAGCCCCGAACCTCGCACGGGGGACGAGGACGGACCGCGGTCGACGCCGTAGCCTGGCCCGCAGGAAGCGCGTCGCCGTCCCCCTCCTCCTGACCGCCCTCGCCCTGGCCGGCTGCGGTGGGGGCGACGAGACGACGACCACCGTCACCGCCGCCGCGCCACCGACGACGACGTCGTCGACGACCGTCGAGCCCGCGACCACGAGGACGACCGAGGCGACGCCACCCACCACGACGCCGACGGCGGCCGGCGACCGCGCGATCGCCCAGCAGGGGCTCCTGCGCAAGGCCGACCTGCCGTCCAACTGGACGGAGGCCGACGACGCCGACGACGACCCGACCGACGGGCCGTGCCCGGCCATCCGGGCCGCCAAGCGCGCGGTCTCGGCGCGGGCGACGTCGAACACGTTCTCCAGCGGCTCGAACACGATCAACAGCGTCGTCTACCTCTACGCGACGGAGGCCGAGGCGCAGACCAGCTTCCGCGGCCTCTCGTCCGCGGCGACGCAGCGCTGCCTGGCCCGCGAGGCCCTGAAGCCCGTCGAGGCCGCGGCGAAGAAGGCGAAGGCGACCATCGGCCCGGTGCGCAGCGGAGTCCCGGAGGCCGCGCCGCTCGGCGACGAGTCCTCCGCGTTCCGGGTCGCGGTGAAGATCCGCCAGGACGGCAAGACCGACGATGTCACGCTGTCGGTCAACTACACGCGCATCGGGCGCGGCCTGGCGCTCCTGGCCCTCGTCGGCCTCAACGACGAGGCGCAGCGCCAGATCGCCGCGCCCGCCGCCCGCCGCCTGACCGACGCGCTGGCCGTCGGGCCGTAGGCGCCGGCCGGCGGGGCCGCGTCCACGACCGTCCCGACGCGGGACCGCGGGTCCTCACCCCTCGGTGGACACCGGCGCGTAGCGGTGGTGCAGGTCCAGGGCGTTGCCCGCCGGGTCGAGGAAGATCGCCTGGTGGCAGACGCCGCTGTCGATCAGGTCGGTCACGAACGTCACCCCCTGGGCCTCCAGGTGCGCCCGGGCGGCGGCGACGTCCGCGACCTGGAGCGCCAGCGGGACCCGGTGGGCGTGGAACTCCTGGCCGAACGCGGTGGGCTCCATGATCGCGAGCGTCAGGTTGCCGGCCTGGAACTCCGCCGCGGGCATCGTGCCCCAGCGCTTGACGAACGGCAGGCCGAGGACCTCGCCGTAGAAGCGGAACGACGCCTCGAAGTCCGAGGCGGGCACGGTGACGAAGTCGACGCCGGTGATCTGGAGGGCGGTGGTGCTCATGCGGGGCTCCGGGGTGGTGGTCGGTCCCGATGATGCCGACCCGGGCGCGTGCCGGCCAGGGGGCCGATCCGGTCGGCGTCCGCGGGGCTGGACGGGCGTCCACGCCCCGGCCGGCGGGAGCCCCGGGAACGGACGGGCGGGCACCCCTGTGACGCGGTCGCCGGTGGACGATGAAGCGCTCCTGATCGGGCCCCGCGACCCCTACCCTTCGGTCCATGGCGCACAGCGAGGAGATGGCCGCAGCCCGGCTCGCGGCCCGGGCGTCGGCGATCACGGACACGCGGTACGCACTGCGGGCGTGGTTCCGTCGCCCGTCGGAGCTCCTGCCCTGGGTCGGGCTGAGCTTCGTCGTCGCGTCGATCCTGTTGCTCGGCACGTACATCGTGTCGATCACGGCGATCCCGTCGGGCGACACCGGCTCGCTGATCGCCGCCGACCCGAGCGCCCGGTGGAGCGACGTCGCGTTCATCCTCGGTCGCAACCTCACGGTCCTGCTGCTGCACCTGATGGTCTGCTTCGCGACCTACCTCGTGCGGCGCTCGCTGCCGATCCAGGCCGACAACCTCTCCGGCGCCCAGCGGTGGATCCACCGCCACGCCGCCACGCCGGCGCTGTTCCTCGTCATCGCCCTGACGCTCTACTCGATCGTCCAGCAGGCCCTCGGGCTCGGCCACGCCCTGGCCGACATCTCCGCCCGCGGCGACATGTCGCAGGCCGCGATCCTCGTCCGGCTGCTCCCCCACGCCCTGCCGGAGCTGATCGCGGTCTTCCTGCCGCTGGCCGCCGCGGTCTGGCTCGAGAGCCGCGACCGCAACCGCGACCTGCTCGCCGCCGTCGCCGCCTGCACGCTGATCGCCGTCCCCGTCGTCATCGCCTCGGCGTTCGTCGAGGTCGTCATCGCGTCGGACTTCTTCTAGGACGGGGCGCCCGGGCGAGCCGCCCGGCGCGCCGGAGGGCCCTGGGCGACGTCCTCGATCGTCCGGTCCTCCCCCGCGCGCCACCCGGCCGCGGCGAGGGGGACCAGCCCGACGATCAGCGCGGCGATCGGCAGCGTCCAGCCGCCGCTGAGGTCGTGGAGCGCCCCCGCCGCCAGCGGTCCCCCGGCGGCGATCAGGTAGCCCACCGTCTGCGCCATCCCGGAGAGCTCGCCGGCCGCCTCGGCGGTCCGGGTGCGCAGAACGAACATCGTCAGCGACAGGCTGATGCCCGTCCCCTGGCCGAGTCCCAGGACCATCACCCAGAGCAGCGCCCCGCCGGCCGGGGCGATCAGGAGTCCGACGGACCCGAAGACGAAGCACCCCGCGGCCGCCGCGGTCAGGCCACGCTGGCGCCGAGAACGTGCCGCGACGACGGGCACGACGAGCGACGCGCCGATGCTCGAGGCGCTCATCAGCGCGACCATCAGCCCGGCGGTCGACGCGGACATGCCGTCGTCGCGCAGCACCGTCGGCAGCCACGCCGAGAGCGCGTAGAACTCGAGCGACTGCAGCCCCATGAACAGCGCGACGGCCCAGGCAACCCGCGAGCGCCAGACGCCGCGCGCGTGGACGGACGCGCCGGCGGACGGCGGCGGGGCGGTCCGCGCCTGCGGCAGCCAGAGGACCGCCGTGGCCAGCGCGACGATCCCCCAGAGCGCCAGCGCGCCGCGCCACGAGAGGCCGAGCGCGTCCTCCAGCGGCACCGTCAAGCCAGCCGCGAGCGCCGCGCCGCCGTTGAGCGCGACGGAGTAGACCGCCATCATCGGCCCGGTGTGGCGCGGGAAGTCGCGCTTGATCACCCCGGGCAGCAGGACGTTGGCGATCGCGATCCCCGCGCCGGCGACCGCGGACCCGGCGAAGAGCGCCGCCGTCGGCGCGGCCAGGCGCAGCGCGATCCCGGCCACCAGCAGCAGGATCGCCGCCAGCAGCGCCCGCTCGAGCCCGACCCGCCGGCCGAGCCGCGGGGCCACGGTCGCGAAGAGCCCGAAGCAGACGAGCGGCAGCGTCGTCAGGAGGCTCGTCGCCGACGCGCTGAGGCCGGTGTCGTCGCGCAGCTGCGGCGCGAGCGGGCCGACGGCGACCAGCGCCGGCCGGAGGTTGAGCGAGAAGAGGGCGATCGCGACGGCGAGGACGAGCACGTCGCGGCGGGACCGCCCGACGCCACTCACGGGGTCCGCTCGATCCGGCGGGTCGCGTCGGCCAGCAGCGCGGTGACCGCCGCGGCCGCGGCGTCGGGATCCCCGTCGCGGACGGCGGCGACGAGCTCGTCGTGCGGCGCGGGTAGGTCGTCGCCCGGCGCGGCGGAGCGCACGACGGCGCGGACCGCCGCGGTGATCGATCCGTAGAGGTCGGCCAGCAGCGCGTTGTGGGCCGCCGCCACGACCGCGACGTGGAGCGCCACGTCGGCCTCGACGTACGCGGCCGCGTCGCGGGCGTCGAACGCCTCGTGCTGCCGTCGGTGGGCGGTGTCGATCGCGTCCAGGTCCTCCGAGGTGCGACGGCGGGCGGCCAGCACGGCGGCGTCGCGCTCGAGCGACGCGCGGACCTCGAGCGCCTCCAGCGCGTCGGCCCGGCGGATCCGGCGGGCCAGCGGCGCCTCGAGCTCGTTGTCGGCGCGGACGTACGTCCCGTCGCCGCGGCGGACGTCCAGCAGCCCGCCGTACGCGAGCGCGCCGACGGCCTCGCGCACCGCGTTGAGCCCGACCCCGAGCGTCGTCGCGAGCTCCGGCGCCGGCGGCAGGCGGTGACCGACCGGCCACTCCCCCGCGGCGATCAGGGACTCGATCTGGGCGATCACGTCGTCGGTGACGCTCGACCGGGGGCTGGGGCGCAGTGGCATCGGGGGATCCGCTCGGTCCGGGGTCCGCGCCGTCGTGGGCGGGACCGACTCCGCAGACAACCTAACATGGGATGTCTGTGCGGTCGGCCCGGATCCCGGTCGGCGGACGGAGCCGTGGGGCGGCGGATGCGCCGGCCGATCGAGGGTCGACACCGGCCCGCGGGAGCGTCCGCCGGCTCCGGACGACCGACGCCGGCCGCGCCGCTTCGCGGTGACGCCCCGCCCCCGCGGGTACCGGGACCGGACCATGGCCGAACCGCTTGACGAGTACCGCCGCAAGCGGCACTTCGACGACACCCCCGAGCCGACGGGCGACGAGGACGCCGGCCGCGGCGACGCGCCGCGGTTCGTCGTCCACGAGCACCACGCCACGCGGCTGCACTGGGACCTGCGGCTCGAGCACGAGGGCGCGCTGGCGAGCTTCGCGATCCCCAACGGCCTGCCCACGGACCCGAAGCACAACCGCAAGGCCATCCACACCGAGGACCACCCGCTGAAGTACCTCGACTTCGAGGCGACGATCCCGGACGGCAACTACGGCGCCGGGGAGATGACGATCTGGGACGCCGGGACGTTCACCGTCGAGAAGTGGCGCGACGACGAGATCGTCGTCGTCTTCGCCGGCGAGCGCCTGACCGGGAAGCACGCGCTGTTCCACGCCGGCAAGGACGCCAAGGACTGGATGATCCACCGCATGGACCCGCCCGTCGACGACGACGCCGAGGAGATGCCCGACGCGATCGAGCCGATGCTCGCGAAGCCCGGCGCGCTGCCCAAGAAGCCCGACGACTGGGCGTTCGAGGTCAAGTGGGACGGCGTGCGGGCGATGATCCGCTCGCAGCCCGGGCGCTTTCACGTGTTCTCCCGCGCGGGCAACGACATCACGCCGGCCTATCCCGAGCTGCGGGCGCTGAACCGGCAGCTGTCGTCGCACGAGGCGATCCTCGACGGCGAGGTCGTCGCGTTCGACGACGACGGTCGGCCGAGCTTCCAGGCGCTGCAGTCGCGCATGCACGCGCGCGGTGCGTCCGTGAAGCGCCTCGCAGCCGAGCGGCCGGTGACGCTGATGGTCTTCGACCTCCTCTGGCTCGACGGCCACTCGCTGGCCGACCGACCGTGGACCGAGCGCCGCGCCGCGCTGGAGGAGCTCGGGCTCGACGGCGAGCACTGGCAGACGCCGGGCGCCTACGTCGGGCAGGGCGAGGGCCTGCTGGCCGCCACCGCGGAGCAGGGTCTCGAGGGCGTGATCGCCAAGCGGACCGACGCCGTCTACCGTCCGGGCCGGCGATCGGATGCGTGGATCAAGGTGAAGAACGAGCAGCGGCAGGAGTTCGTGGTCGGGGGCTGGCTCCCCGGCAAGGGCGGCAGGTCGGGCGTGCTCGGCTCGCTGCAGCTCGGCGTGTACGACGCCGAAGGCGCGCTGCGCTACGCCGGCGGCGTGGGCACGGGCTTCGACCAGGACACCCTGCAGGAGCTGACCACCAAGCTGGAGCGCCTGGAGCGCAAGACGTCCCCGTTCGACGGCCGCCAGCCGCCGAAGGAGGCGCGCTTCTGCACGCCGTCGCTGGTCGTCGAGGTGCGCTTCGCCGAGTGGACGACCGAGGGCTCGATCCGCCAGGGCGCGTACCAGGGGATGCGCGACGACAAGGACGCGAAGGACGTCGTGCGGGAGGTCCCGGCGACGGTGGGGGCCGACGCCGGCGACGCCGCAGCCGATGCCGGGAATGACGGGAAGGACACGCCGTCGACCGCCCGCGGCGCGACGAAGGGCGGCGGCGCGAAGGCCGGGGCCGCCGGCGCTTCGGACGACGCGCACCACGTCCCCGACGACGTGCTCGCCGCGGCCCTCGGCGGCGCGCCGGATCCCGGCGCCCCGGTCGCCGCCGCGGTCGTCTCCGAGCCGGAGCTCCCCGACCCGGACGACGCCCCGGACCCGCCCGCCGCCGACGCCCCCGACGTCGACCCCGACGACCTCATCCCCTCCTCCGGCAAGGCCGTCGAGATCGAGGTCGACGGCCGCACCCTGAAGCTCTCGAACCTCGACAAGCCGCTCTACCCCGGCGGCTTCACCAAGGCGCAGGTGCTCCGGTACTACGCCGCGATCGCGCCCGTCGGCCTCCCCCACTGGCGCGACCGGCCGATGACGCTCAAGCGCTACCCCAACGGGATCGAGGAGAAAGCGTTCTTCCAGAAGCACGCCGACAAGCACCGGCCCGACTGGGTCGCGACGACGACGGTCCCGTACGGCAAGAAGGACGGCACGGTCGACTTCGTCCTCGTGCAGGACCTGTCGACGCTGCTGTGGGCGGCGAACCTCGCGGCGATCGAGCTGCACCCGTCGCTGTCGGTCGGGATGCCGGAGGCCGAGTACGGGGTGTCCGGCCCGCGCAGCCTGGTCTTCGACCTCGATCCCGGTCCGGGCGCGTCGATCGTCGACTGCTGCCGCGTGGCGATGGCCGTCCGGGACGTCCTCGGCCGGTTCGAGCTGCAGGCGTTCTGCAAGACGTCCGGGTCCAAGGGCCTGCAGATGTACGTGCCGCTCGCCGACGACGCAGACTACGACCACACCAAGCCGTTCGCCCGCTGGCTCGCGCGGTTCCTCGAGAAGCACCTCCCCGACCTCGTGGTCTCGAAGATGGCCAAGGACCTGCGCCACCGCAAGGTCCTGATCGACTGGAGTCAGAACGACCAGGCGAAGACGACCGTCGGCGTCTACTCGCTCCGCGCCCGCCGCCGGCCGTCGGTCTCGACGCCCGTGGACTGGGACGAGGTCGAGGCCTGCGAGCGGTCCGACGACCCGGAGACGCTCGTCTTCCTCGCTGACCGGACGCTCGACCGCGTGGCGCGCCGCGGCGACCTCTTCGCGCCGCTCCTGACCCTGGAGCAGCGGCTGCCGGAGCTCAACCTCTGACTCCCGCCGGCGGCCGAGTGGCCGCTTTGCAGGCGTTCTCTTGCCGTCCGGAGTGCGTACGAACGTGTGTTCGCATGAAGCACGTCACCGTCACCGTCCGCGACTACAAGCGGGGCCAGCCGTGGGTCGTCGAACGGGTCCACGAAGAGGTCGTCGAGGTCCCCGAGGGCGTCCCGTTCTGGGCCGCCGCCGACGACGCCTGGCCGCGCGAGCGCCACAGCGTCGAGCCCGCTCCCGGCGAGCGCGTGTCCTGAGCGCGGCCCCGCCGCGCGTCCCGGAGGTCGGGACGCGCGGCGGCTCCGGCGCCGCGGACGGGCCTCGCGGCCCGGCTCAGGCCTTGCGGCCGAGCGTCACGCCGACCTTCGTCCCGACGGCCAGCGACGTGCCGGCCTTCTTCGTCTGGGACAGGACCCGGCCGACCTTCTTCTTCGTCGCGGCCTTGCGCTTGACCGTGCCGATCGTGCAGTTCGCCTTCTTGAGCTTCGCCTTGGCGCCCGCGAGGGTCTGGCCGGTGAGGCTCGGCACGACGCACTTCTTCGCCGGGGCGAGGGGCGGCCCGACGGTGCCGCTGCGACCGGCCGGGCCGGCCGGACCCGCGGGGCCCGCAGGCCCGGCCAGGCCCGCCGCACCGGTGGCGCCGGCGGGGCCGGGGACCGGGGCGCCGATGACGCTCGTCGGCGTCCCGTCCGTGCCGTTGCCGTGGATCTGGTTGGTGCCGAAGTAGTCGGTGATCGTGCCGGTGCCCAGCGGCTCGAGCCCGAGGGTGTTGCCGGTGATCAGGCTGCCCGAGAGCCACGCCCGACCGCCGCTGTTGACGCGCAGCGCCGAGGCGAAGTTCGAGATCGAGCTGTTGCGGACCGTGGCGTCGACGGTGCCCGTGCCGGTCGGGGCGACCGAGACCGCCGGGTCGCAGGCGGCGCCGCGCAGCGTGGCACCGTCGACGACCAGGTCGGTGGCCGTCGCCGTCGGGGCCGCCAGGATGGCCGTCCCGATCCCGCCGAACGAGCCGCCCTCCACGGCGACGCTCCGGGCCGAGAGGACCCGGATGCCCGCGGCGGTCGGCGTGCCGCACACGGACGGCGACACGACCTGGACGTCGAGGTTGCGCAGCCGCACGTCGTCGGTCGGAGCGGCGTTGATGATCACGCCACTGCTGCCCGCGGCGAGGATCCCGCCGCCGGCGCTCCCGTCGATCGTGATCGACTTCGTGATCGTCACGGCGCCGAAGCCGCCGGGATCCAGCGTGTTGATGACGCCTCCGGCCGCCGTCTTGGAGATCGAGCCGGCGAACGTCTTGCACGGCGCCGTGCGCGAGCACGGGTTGACGTCGTCGCCGACGCCGGAGACCCAGGTGCGCGTGGCCTGGGCGTGGGCGCCCGGCGCGGCGACGCCGGCGAGCAGCAGGGCCCCGAGCAGCGCGATCAGCGCCAGGAGCCGTGGGTGGGTGAGCGACATGCGAGTACCTCGGTTCAGGAAGCGCGCGACGGGCGTCGCTGCGGCACGAAGATATGCCGGAGGAGACGTCCCGAGGCCGCGGTGGGACCGGATCGGGACCCCGTACGCGTCCGCCGGACGGCGTAGGTCGGGTCCCTGACGCGGATCCGGCGAATCCGGGGCCCGATCGCGCCGGCTGGACGAACGGCGGGTGACGCTGCGATGCGCGCCGTCGATCCGGACGTCGGCCCGTGACGAGCGGCGGAGGTTCCGACCGCGATCGCTGCACGACCCGGCCGGTGATCCGGGCGCCGATCGGGTACCCGGAGGGCCCATGCCCGCCGCGCGCTCCCTCTGGAACGGGACCATCACCTTCGGATCCGTCGCGATCCCGGTCAAGCTGTTCTCGGCCACCAGCCCCCACACGCTGCGGTTCCGCGAGGTCCGGGCGAGCGACGGCGCGACGATCGAGCACCGGCGGATCGGCGCGGAGTCCGGCGACGAGATCGCGTACGCCGACATCGAGAAGGCCTACGACGAGGGCGAGGGCCAGATCGTCCTGACGAAGGAGGAGATCGCCGCCGCCGAGGGGCCGCACCCGAAGGTGATCGCGATCGAGCACTTCGTCGAGGCCGCCCAGATCGATCCCGTCTACTACGACAAGCCGTACCTCGTCGGCGCGCAGGACGACGGCGTCCACGGCTACCGCGTGCTGCTCGCGGCGCTGGAGACGTCCGGCAAGGTCGGCATCGGCCGGTTCGTCCTGCGCTCCCGCGAGAACCTCGTCGCCGTCCGCCCCTTCGGCGGCGCCCTGGGCCTGCAGACGATGCGCTTCGACGACGAGCTCGTCGACAAGTCCGACCTGGAGCTCCCGTCGCTGCGCAAGAAGCCCGGCGACCGCGAGGTGAAGATGGCCGGCGCCCTCGTCGAGATGCTCCAGGGCGACTGGGAGCCCGAGGAGCAGCAGGACACCTACCGCGACGCGGTGATGGACCTGATCGAGCGCAAGCGCCAGGGAAAGAAGCCGAAGAAGGCGAAGCGCAAGGCGGAGGACGGCGGCGACCTGGCCGACGCGCTGGAGGCGAGCCTGAAGGGCGGGACGGCGAACAAGAAGGCCCCCGGCGGGAAGGCACGACACGCGGACTCTGCTTCCGCTGCTGGCACGGCGAACTCAGAATCCACCGCGCAGAAGGCACCGAAAAAGGCCAAGGGGAAGCCGTCGGAATCGAAACGCCCGAAGCCGAAGTCGAACGCCAAGGCTGCGACTTCCAAGCCGTCCTCCGGCAAGGCCGCACCGAAGAAGCGGTCGACCGCGAAGAAGAAGTCCACGACGACCAAGAAGGCGAGCTCCTGATGGCCCGCTCCCTCTGGACCGGCTCCCTGAGCTTCGGTCTCGTCAACGTGCCCGTCCAGCTCGTCTCGGCGGTGCGCGACCGCGACGTCCACTTCCACCAGGTGCACCGCGAGACCGGTGAGCGGGTCCAGACGAAGCGCGTCGCGTCGACCGACGGGAAGGAGGTCGACTGGGAGGACGTCGCCAAGGGCTGGGAGACCGACGACGGGCAGATGATCGTCCTGACCGACGACGACTTCGAGGCCGCCCAGCCCGAGAAGACGCGGACGGTCGACATCGACCTCTTCGTCGCGCTGCAGGACATCGACCCGGTCTCCTTCGACCACCCGTACTGGCTGCTCCCGGCCGGCGACGGCGACGGCCCGATCCGCGCGTACCGCCTCCTCGTCGACGTCATGGCGAAGGCCGGCCAGGTCGCGATCGGCCGGATCGTCCTGCGCGCCAAGGAGTACCTCGTCGCACTCCGCGAGCAGGACGGCCTGCTGTCCCTCACGACCATGCACTTCGCCGACGAGCTCCGGTCCCCCGACGACATCGGCGCGATCCCCCAGGGCGCGAAGGGCAGGCCGACCAAGCGCGAGGTCGACGACGCCGTCGCCCTGATCGGCGAGCTGACCGACGACTTCAGGCCCTCCCGCTACGACGACTGCCACCGCGTCCGCTTGCTGGCCGTGATCGACGAGAAGCGCCGGCACGGCGAGGTCGAGATCCCCGAGCACGACCCGGAGCCCAAGCCCCAGAAGGCCCCGAAGGACCTGATGGCGGCGCTGGAGGAGAGCCTGGCGAAGGCACGGAAGGGCCCGAAGCGCGCGAAGTCGCGGGCGTAGCGCCGACGCGCACGCGATGATCTCACGGGAGCCGGGAGCCGCCGGCGGGTCCGTCCGAGGACGCCACCGCGGCCCCGTCACCGAGGAGCCCCGTGTTCGACCACGTCACCATCCGCGTCGCCGATCGCGACGCCTCCGAGCGCTTCTACCGGACCGTGCTCGAGGCGGCCCGCCTGGAGCGGCCGACCGGCGGGCCCGTGTACCGGCAGTGGCGGGACTTCTCGCTCGCGCAGGAGGAGCCCGGGCGGCCGGTGACGCGGAACCTGCACCTCGCGTTCTCGGTGGACTCGCGGGATCACGTCGACGCGTTCTGGCGGGCCGGGGTCGCCGCCGGGGCGCCGGACGACGGCGGGCCGGGGCCGCGCGACTACACGCCGAGCTACTACGGGGCGTTCCTGCGCGACCCCGACGGCAACAGCGTCGAGGCGGTCCACCGCGACGGGCGGCGGACGGACGGCAACGTCGACCACCTGTGGATCCGGGTCGCCGACGTCCGGGCCGCCCAGCGCTTCTACGACGCGGTGGCGCCGCACGCACCGATCCGGCTGGCCACCGACACCGACGGGCGCGTCTCGTACGTCCGCGACGGCGAGGGCGGAGGTACCTTCTCGCTCGTCGCCGACGGCGCCCGCACCGAGCACGTGCACCTGGCCTTCGAGGCGCCCGACCGGGTGACGGTCGACGCGTTCCATGCGGCGGCGCTCGCGGCGGGCTACGCCGACGACGGCGCCCCGGGACCGCGGCCCGAGTACGGACCGCACTACTACGGCGGCTACGTGCTGGACGCCGACGGGCACCGGGTGGAGTCGGTGTACGTCGGGCCCGCCTGAGCCGACCGCGTCACGCCAGGCCGTCGCGACGGGCCGCGCCCCGTGTCGCGACCGAACGTCCGCAAGGCCCCACTCGCCCGGCCTGCCACCCGTAGGCTCGCCCCATGCGACTGATCCTCAACCTGATCTGGTTCTTCCTCGCGGGGTTCTGGATGGCGCTCGCCTACACGTTCGCCGCGCTGATCATGGTGATCCCGATCATCACCATCCCGTTCTCGATCGCGGCACTGCGGATCGCCGGGTTCTGCCTGTGGCCGTTCGGGCGGACCGTCGTGCCGGCCGCCGACGCCGGGGTGATGTCGGGCATCGGGAACGTCATCTGGCTGGTCCTCGCCGGCTGGTGGCTGGCGCTCGGGCACCTGATCACGGGGTTCGTCCTCTGCCTGACGATCATCGGCATCCCGTTCGGCATCGCGAACTTCAAGCTGATCCCGATCAGCCTGCTGCCGCTCGGCCAGCGGGTCGTGCCGATCGGGTCGGCGCAGGACGCGGCCGGCGTCGCGTTCTGAGCGTCCTGCCCTTCCGAGCGGCACCGGGCCCTGAGCGGGGTCGCCCGCCGCGCCTCCGAGCCCCTGCCGCCTGGGTCGCATCACGCGACCTGTATGTTCGCCTGAGTCTTTTTACGCGACTCAGCACCGAGGAACAGGAACCACCATGCAGCTCGAAGGCATCACCGCACTCGTCACCGGCGCCAACCGCGGGATCGGCGCCGCGTTCGCCCGCGCCCTCGTCGAGGCCGGCGCCGCCAAGGTCTACGCCGGCGCCCGCGACCCCGAGACCGTCACCGACCCGGGCGTCGTGGCCGTGAAGCTCGACGTCACCGACGACGCGAGCGTCCGCGCGCTGGCGGCGGAGCTCGGCGACGTGCAGCTCGTCATCAACAACGCCGGCGTCGGCGCCCCGTCGCTGCCGCTGGACATCGACATCGAGCAGGCCCGCTGGGAGTTCGACGTCAACTACTACGGCACGCTGCGGGTCGCCCAGGCGTTCGCGCCGATCCTCGCCAAGAACGGCGGCGGCGCGCTCGTGAACATGCTCTCCGTCGTCTCCTTCATCGCGATGCCGCACCTGGCCAACTACTCCGCGACGAAGTCGGCTGCCTGGTCGCTGACCAACGGCCTGCGTCAGCAGCTGCGCGAGCAGGACACGCTCGTCGTCGGCGTGCACGTCGGCTACGTCGACACCGACCTCACGGCCGGCCTCGAGGGCGACAAGATCCAGGTGTCGCAGGTCTCCGACGCGCTGGTCGCCGGGCTGCTCGCGGGCGACGAGGAGGTCCTCGTCGACGAGATCAGCCGCAACGTGAAGTCCGGCCTGTCGGCGCCGCTGTCGGTCCTCTACCCGGACCCGGCCGCCGCCTGATCGGGACCGGTCGGGCGACCCCGCGCCGGCGAGGCCGTCCCGCCGACCGCCCTCGGCCGGCCGCCGCGTGCGCCCGCCCCGAGCGGCCCTCAGGGCCGCTTGATGCAGAGCACGAAGGCACGGAACGTGCGCTTCGAGCCGGTGCCGTTGGTCCCGGTGGTGGTCCAGCCGT
The DNA here is from genome assembly GCF_040675535.1 of Patulibacter sp. NPDC049589. Taxonomy (NCBI): domain Bacteria; kingdom Bacillati; phylum Actinomycetota; class Thermoleophilia; order Solirubrobacterales; family Patulibacteraceae; genus Patulibacter; species Patulibacter sp. NPDC049589. The sequence continues at coordinate 39,772 of NZ_JBFAPC010000024.1, forward strand.
CCGCGCTGTTCTCGCCACCGGGGACCTCGTCACCGATCGCCTCTCCGGCGGCGTCGCGCTTGACGTGGTGCGGCGCCGAGCGGTTGATGACCCCGCCCGCGGCGTTGCCGTCGGCGAACGTCGCCCCGCCGCCGGTGGCGACCTCGTCCGCGTTGCAGCGCGGCAGCAGGCTCAGCGTCTGGCCGGAGTTGATGTCGATCTCGAGCGACCGGGTGACGACCGCCGCGACCGCGCCCGTCGCGCCCTGCGGCCCCTGGGCACCCGTCGCGCCCGGGACGCCCTGCGGCCCGGACGGGCCGGCCGGCCCCGGCACGCCGGCCTTGCCGGCCTTCAGCTGGCCGGACTTGAAGTCCTTCGCCGTCAGCGAGCCGTTCTTGACCTTGTCGGACGTCACGGCCGACGCCTTCAGCTGCTTCGAGCCGACGGACTTCGCCGGCAGCTTCACGGCGGCGTAGCCGGTCCCGCCGAGCGCGACGAAGAGCGCGATCGTGCTGACGACCATCGGCGGGGTCAGGTGACGCCGAAACCGAGAAGGTGGTGCAGGGGCGACGGGCGCGGGGGGATCCTCGTCCACGCCCCAATGATGCCGCACTCCGGGGTGACCGTCGCCATCTCGATCACCAGCAACGTTCGCAAACACCGTTCAGGCGGGGACGGCGACGGTCGCCTCGTCCGCGCCGGCTCCCGCCCGCCAGGCGCTCGGGCTGACCCCGCGGACCCGCTTGAACGCGGTGCTGAGCGCGAACGCGCTGCCGTAGCCGACCTCGTGGGCCACCGACCCGATCGTCGCGCCCGGCTCGAGCAGGAGATCCGCGGCCAGGGCGATCCGCCAGCCCGTCAGGAAGCTCATCGGGGGCTCCCCCACCAGCTCGTGGAAGCGGCGCGCCATCGCGGCGCGCGACACCCCCGCCTCATCCGCCAGCGCCGCGACGGTCCACGGCCGCGACGGCTCGTGGTGCAGCAGCCGCAGCGCCGGCCCGACGACCGGGTCCGCCGCGGCGCGGTACCAGCCCGGCGGCTCGGCCTCGGGCCGGGCGAACCACGCGCGCAGCACCGCGATCAGCAGCACGTCGAGCAGGCGGTCGAGCACCGCCTCCTGACCGGGCGCGTCCTTGACGATCTCGTCCGCGAGCAGCGGGATCAGCGGGCAGTCCCACTCGTCGTCGCGCAGCACCAGACGCGCCGGCAGGGCGCGCAGCAGGCGGCGGCTGACCTCGCCCTCCAGCGCGTAGGTCCCGGTCAGCATCACCGTCTGGCCGTCGGGGTCGTTGCCCCACGTCCGCACGCCGAGCTCGCGCATCGCGTCGATCTCGACCCCGTCCGGCGTCGTGCAGCGTTGACCGGGGTGGATGACGGCCTGCGGCGCCGTCGCCGGGTCGTCGGCGACGACGTAGGGGTCGGGGCCCAGCAGGATCGCGACGTCGCCCGTCCCGATCCGCATCGGCGGCTCCCCCGCGTCCCGCCCCTCGGGCACGACCCAGGCGGTGCCGCGGACGACGGCGACGATCGTGAGCGGCGCCTCGTCCCGCACGCGCAGCGACCAGGGCGGGTCCATCGACGAGCGCAGCAGGAAGGCCCCGCGTGCCCGCGGACCGTCGAGGAGCCCCGCCATAGCGTCCATACGCCACATCCTAGACGCTGAAGCATGCATGCGCGAGGAACAACTATGGATCGTCCAACCGATCGGGGCTTGAATGCTGCCCATGACCACGAACCAGCCCCAGACCACCCCGACCACCGCCGACGAGCGGCCCGTCCTCGTCCTCGGCGCCACCGGCAAGACCGGCCGCCGGGTCGCCGCCCGCCTGGCCGACCGCGGCGTCGCCGTCCGGCCCGGCTCCCGCGCCGCGAGCCCGGCCTTCGACTGGGACGACCGCTCCACGTGGGCGGACGCCCTGCGCGGCGTCCGAGCCGTCTACGTCGCCTACGTCCCCGACCTCGCCGTCCCGGGCGCCGCGGCGACGGTCGGCGCGTTCGCGTCCGCCGCGGCCGACGCCGGCGTCGAGCGCGTCGTCCTGCTGTCGGGGCGCGGCGAGCCCGAGGCCGAGCGCGCCGAGCAGGCCGTCCGCGACGCCGGCGTCCCGTGGACGATCGTCCGCTGCGCCTGGTTCGCCCAGAACTTCGACGAGAGCTTCATGCTGGAGCCCGTCCTGGCCGGCGAGGTGTTCCTCCCCGTCGGCGACGTCCGCGAGCCGTTCGTCGACGCCGAGGACATCGCCGACGTCGCCGTCGCGGCGCTGACGGAGGACGGCCACGCCGGCCGGCTGTACGAGCTGACGGGCCCCGAGGCGCTGACGTTCGCCGAGGCGCTGGAGTCCATCGGCGCGGCCTGCGGCCGGCCGGTCGCCCACGTCCCGATCCCGATGGAGGCGTTCCTCGCGGAGCTCGCCGGCGCCGGCGTCCCCGACGACGTCGCGGGCCTCATGGGCTACCTCTTCGGCGAGGTCCTCGACGGCCGCAACGCTGCGACGACGGACGGGGTCCGGCAGGCGCTCGGCCGCGAGCCCCGGCCGTTCGGGTCCTACGCGCACGCGGCGGCGGCGACCGGCGTCTGGGACACGACGGCCGTGGCGCGATGACCGGCCTGCTCTACGGGACGACCTTGGCGACGGTGCTCGCCTGCGGGCTCAGCGCCGGGGTGTTCTTCGCGTTCTCCGCGTTCGTGATGCCGGCGCTGGACCGGCTGGACTCGGGCGCGAGCATCGCCGCGATGCAGGCGATCAACGTGAAGGCCGTCACCCCGGCGTTCATGGTCGTCCTGATGGGCGGCGGGCTGCTCTGCGTCGTCCTCCTGGTCGTCGCGCTGCGGTCGTGGGGCGACGCGTCGTCGCCGTGGCTGGCCGCCGGCGCGGGCGTGTTCCTCGTCGGCGTGCTCGGCCTGACGATCGGCCGGCACGTGCCGCTCAACGACGCGCTGGCCACGGTCGACGCCCAGGCGTCCGGCGCCGCGACCCGGTGGCACGACTACACGGGCTCGTGGACGCCGCTGAACCACGTGCGGGCGGCCGCCGGAGCGGTCGCGACCGGGCTGCTGGTCGTCGGCATGACGGTGGCGTGAGCGGTCCCGCGGGCCCGCGCCGTCGTCGTCCGACGCCGCGGCGCGCCCGCCAGGGGGCCCGGGCTCGAACCTCGGGGCTCCCCCCGCCACCCACGGAGGGCCGGGGCCCGCGTAGTACGGTCGACGCATGCGGGTCGGACGGCGCACACCCCTCGCCGCGGCCGCCGCGGTCGTCGGGCTGGCCTGTGCGGTGGCGCCGGCGCTGACCTGGCTGACGGCGACCGGGCACCCAGGGCACTGCGGCTGGACGTGCTACCGGCCCCTCGCGAACCCCGCGCCCGTCGCCGCGCTCGGCGGCCGCGGCGGGATGCAGGTGGCCCCGGCGATCGGCGTGCTGCTGATCGTCGTCGCGATCCTCTGCGCACTGGCCCTCGTCGGCGCCCTGCGCTCCGCGGGGCCGCCGGTCGCGCTGGGCTGGGTCCTCACGGGGACGTCGTTCGCCACGCTCGTGGGCACCGTCGTCGTGATCGTCCGCTACGCCGAGGGCGGCACGATGGTCCGCACCGACGAGGACGGCGTCTTCACGGCCAACCCCGGCGTCGGGGCGATCGTGGCGCTGGTCTCCGCCGGCGCCGCCGTGCTCGTCGGCGGCATGGTCGCCCTGCGGTCCGGCCGGACCGACCCGGCGGTCGCCGCGGCGGCCGAGGGGTTCATGGCCGGCGATGCGGCCCGGGCCCGGACCGGCGACGATCCCGAGGGCGGCCGGGCCGCGCCCGAGGACGCGCACGCCGCCGCCCGGCTGGGGCGTCAGCCCGGCAGGTCCCGCTCGTAGATCACCGACGACGACAGGGTCCCGACCTGGTCGTAGAGCGACCGCGCGCGCCCGTTGAACGCCTGCGTCTGCCAGTAGAGCTTCGTCGTCCCGCGCGCCTGCGCCTCCGCGGCGACCGCCTCGATCAGCAGCCGCCCGACGTCGCCGCCGCGCGCCGCGGGATCGACGAACAGGTCCTCGAGGTAGCAGTAGCCGCCCGGCGACCACGTCGACGCGTGGACGACGCCGTGCGCCAGCCCGACCGGCTGGGCGTCCGCGTCGCAGGCCACGAACGCGAACGTCCCGCCGGCCCCCGCGCACAGCCGCCGGAACGTCTCGGCGGTGATCTCCGCGGGCAGGTCCTCGCGGTAGAAGCGCAGGTAGCCGTCCCACAGCTCCCCCCAGGCCCGGTGGTCGTCCGGGCGGAGCGGGCGGACGGTCACGGGCGCGGGGACGGGCACGCCGGGAACGCTACCGCCGCGCGGCCCGCGCACCCGCGGACGACGCGCGCGGACCCGTCCGATCGCCCCCCGCGGGGCCGTCCCGGACGGCACAGCCCCCCGGGCATGCGGCTGGTGCGGCACGATGGTGCGGTGCTCGCGCGCTCCAGCCACCGATCGGCCACCCCCGCGCCGGTAGCCTCGACGGGTCCCGACCGGGAGGCGTCCCGGCGATCCCCGGAGCAGCCCATGCCGTCACGTCCCCGCCCCGTCCCGGGGCGGACCACCGTCCCGCCGTCCCGCCGGAGCCGCGCATGAGCTCCTGGGACGACGCGGACGACACCGAGGAGCTCCGGCCGCTGAAGCCGTTCCGGCCCGTCATCCCGCGCGCCGGTCACTCGTCCGATCGCGGCCGCTCGCGCCAACGCCCCACGGGGCCCGTGCGCGATCCCGACGGACCCCGCGGTCCGTACGGCGGGGGCGGCGGACCGCGCGAACCGCGGCGCCCGACCGGCGGCCCGGGCGGCGAGCCCGACGACGAGGGCCCGACGGGCTTCACCCCGTCCCGGCAGCTGCTGCTGGCCGCGGTGGGCGGCATCGCGCTGGTGCTCGTGATCCTGCTCGTCTCCTCGTGCCACTCCGGCGACTCGGACCGCGACGCCGAGCAGGGCGTCGTCGACCGCTTCCTCGCCGCGTACGCGACGCGCTCCTACGAGGACATGTTCGCCACGATCGACACCGACGCCCAGCGCGTCTACCCGATCAAGCGCTTCGCCGGTCTCAACCGCGACGCCTCCCGGCTGGCCACCGCGACGTCGATCCAGGTCGGCACCACGACCCGCACCGGCAACGAGTTCGTCGCGCCGGTGACCGTCGAGACGAAGCTGTTCGGCACGATCGCGTCCGAGATGCGCCTGCGCATCGTCGGCTCCGGCGACGACGCCCGCGTGGCGTGGTCGCGCAATCTGACGTTCCCGGGCCTCGGCACCGGCGAGCAGCTCTCCCGCGCCTCGGTCGTCCCGCCGCGCGGCACGATCCTCTTCCGCGACGGGACCACCCCGATCGCCAAGGGCGCCGCGCGCACCTCGACGGCGCCGGAGGACGTCGTCAAGGAGATCCGCGGCAGCCTCGGGCCGATCCCCGACACCGACAAGCGCCGGTACCAGGACCTCGGGATCCCGTCCACGACGCAGGTCGGCGTGTCGGGGCTCGAACGGCTCCTCAACGACGACCTGATCGGGCGGCCCGGGCTGACGCTGAAGGCGGGCGACCGCGTCATCGGGCGCCAGAAGGCGAAGCAGGCCAAGGCGGTCGTGTCGTCGATCTCGCTGCCGATGATGCAGGCGGCCGTCGAGGCGCAGGCCTCCGCACCCTCGGGCGGGGGCCTGACGGCCCTGGACACGCGGACCGGCGAGGTGCTCGCGTTCTCCGGCGACGCCTGGAAGGACGCCCGTGCGCCCGGCTCGACGATGAAGATCATCACCGCCGCCGCGGCCCTGGCGGAGAACAGCGCCACGACCGACACCGACTACCCCTACGCGACGTCCGCGCTGGGCATCCAGAACGCCGACGGCGAGTCCTGCGGCGGCACGCTCGTCCAGGCGTTCGCCAAGTCCTGCAACTCGGTCTTCGCGCCGCTGGCGATCGAGGTCGGCTCCACGCCGTTCGTGCGGACCGCCGAGGCGTTCGGGTTCAACCGCGACGCCCCCGTCCCCGGCGCGGCCCGCAGCACGCTCCCCGACGACCTCGACGACACCGGCCTGGCGCTGTCGGGCATCGGCCAGGCGGACGTCCGCGCGACGCCGCTGGAGGTGGCGATGATGGCCGCGACGGTGGCGACCGGCGGCGAGCAGCCCGCCCTGACGTTCCGGCGCACCGACGCCGAGGCGAAGACCCGCAAGGTCATCGACTCCGGCGTCGCGTCGGACCTCCTGGAGATGATGGAGGCCGTCATCACCGAGGGCACCGGCACCGCCGCGCAGATCTCCGGCGAGACCGTCGCCGGCAAGACGGGCACCGCCGAGGTCCGCACCACCCAGGGCGCGGCGTGCACGGCCGGCGGGGCGAAGGACCGCTCCGCCGACGGCGCGAGCGACGACGGCGCCGCGTACCGGGGCCGTCCCGGCGAGCTCCTGCGCCCCGCCTCCGTGACGCTGGCCCAGGGCACGACGACCGACGGCGGTACCGACCCCGACGGCGTCGACGACGACCCGTCGCTCGACGACCCGGCCACGACCGACGACACGACGCCCACCGAGCCGACGACGACCGACGACACCACGCCGTCGACCCCCTCGACGCCGACGACGCCCGCGACCCCGGACGACGCGCCGACGATCTGCGACCCGTCGGACTCGACGGACACCGACGCGTGGATGTCCGCGTTCGCGCCCGCCACGGGCGGCGACCGCTCCCCCGTCGCGGT
>NZ_JBFAPC010000025.1:0-45599 GCF_040675535.1 Patulibacter sp. NPDC049589
GGGCGATATCCGGCGACCGCCAACACCTGCTCCGACGCCGGGCCGATTGGAGTCACCTGCGTCGTGAACGCCTCGAGCATCAGCGCCGGCCGTTGTGCCCGAGCGGATCGACGGGTTCCAGCGCGACATCGGGCAGGCGGCGGCGTTCGCGAAGGAGGCGACCACCACGGCTCCGGCGCTGCTGGTCCCGAAGTCCGATCCGGCCACGGCGCGGGCCGAATTCCTCCAGAAGGCGCCGCAGGTCGCGCTGTTCGTGCAGCAGTGGCCGGCGGTGGATCGGACGTTCTCCGATCTGCTCGGCACGATCGACCGGCAGCAGCCGAACTTCGCGGCGGTGCAGGCGCTGCCCTCGTTCCGGGCGTTCCCGTGGTTCTTCCTCGCGCCCGGCGTGCTGGCCGTCGTCCTCGCGCTCGGCGGCCTCGTCGCCGGGCGCCGGGCGTGGCCGCCGCTGCGCCGGCCGATCCTCGCGCTCGGCGTCCTGCTGCTGCTCGCGCCGCTCGTCTTCGGGATGTTCAGCCGTGCGCCCCAAGGCGAGCGGATGATCGACGCGTTCGCGCATCTGGAGACCCGCAAGCAGGTCCAGACCGTCCAGGGGCACTTCGGCACCGTGGCCATCGGCCAGGGCGCGGTCACCAACGACCTCGTCACGCCGTTGAAGGCCCGGGGTCTGAGCGACGAGGAGATCAAGGCGCGCCTGCCGGCGGCGATCACCCTGCGCGACCGCTGGACGAAGATCCTCAACAACATCACGCCGATGGTCGGGGTGATGAGTGACAACGTCGCGCGCTACGACGCCGTCGCCGCCCTGCCACGCTTCGGGCTCTTCCCGTGGCTCTTCGTCGTCCCGGGCCTGCTGCTGCTCGGCGCCGGCGCGCTGGCCGGCACGCGGCGCCGGCCGTCGCGTCCCGGACGCTCCGGCGCCGCGCCGGGGGATCCGTCCGGCCCCGATCCCGACCCCGCCGAGCGGGAGCTCGCGCTCCGATGAGCCTCGTCGCCCGGAGCCCCTCGTCCCGTACGGCGTCGCCGCGCGCGGTCCCGCACCGTCCCCGCGACCGTCGCGTCGCGACGCACCCCGCGCGGGGTGCGTCGTCCGGCGGTGAGCGCTGTCGGCCCGTCCGTCTTTCCGCCCCGCACCGTCCACCGAACCCGCAGGAGTCCCGATGACCGATCGCACCGCCCCCCAGAACCCCACGACCACGCGGCGTTCCCGCCGCGCGCTGCTCGCCGGCGTGACCGTGGCCGCCGTCGCCGGCGCGGCCCTGGCCGGCCCGGTCGGAGCCGCGAGCGCCGAGAACCTCGTCGGCACCTTCAAGGCCCAGAAGGGCACGTACAAGAAGTCCGGCAAGAAGGTCACGGCCACCGGCTCGTACTTCCGGATGATCTACCCCAACGGCAGCAAGGCGAAGGGCCCGTGGTTCAACAACACGGACTCCAAGGCCAAGGACAACACCTACACGCTGTTCAAGCCCGGCATCGACGGGGGCCTGCGTACGGGCCAGTACCAGGAGCATCCGACCCCGGCGTTCGACACGCGCGGGTTCGCGCTCGCCAACCGGATCGTCCAGCCGTTGCCGTTCGCCGGGATCAACTTCAGCCTCGGGACGGCGGCCAAGGACTACCAGAGCGGTGGTGCGGCGTCGGTCCCGAAGCTGACGCGGGGCAAGAAGATCAAGGGCACCACCTACCGGCTGACCGGGGACCTCCGCGCGTTCAACGTCGGCTGGAACAGCATCTACTTCAACCAGGGCACGCCGAAGGCCAACGGGACCCTGCCGGGCAAGACGTCGAAGCTCACGGGCACCTACGACACGAAGACGCACAAGTACGAGATCAACTGGCAGAGCCAGATCGTCGGCGGCCCCTTCAACGACTTCACCGGCGACTGGTACTTCGCCGGCAAGTTCGTCCCCGCGAAGTAGGTCTCGGATGCGCCCCCGCTCCCGGAGCTGTCGATGAGCCTGTCGGTCCTCGAGCCCGCGTCCTCGGCCGTCCTCGGTGTCGTGCCGGTCGCGGAGGGGGCGATCGCCGACGGGCTGTCGGGCATCGCCGGCTCGCTCGACGTCCCCGTCCACGTCCTCGTCCTCGTCGCGCTCGGCGTGCTCGCGCTCGAGGTCGGCCGGGCGCTGACCGAGACCTGGCGTCGCGTGCGCCCGGGCGCCCCGGGCGTCGAGCGCCTGGCGCTGCGGGCCCTGCAGTCGCCAGGCGACGCGGACATCCTCGCGCGCTCCGCGCCGAGCCCGATCTCCGAGCGGGCGATCCTCGGCCTCGGCGAGGCCGCGCGCACGCGTCCGGACGCCGCCGGCCGCGCCAAGGGGTACGAGAAGGCCCTCACGCGCTACGAGCTCGACGTCCAGCGCCGGCTGGACCGCACCCGCATGCTCGTGCGCTCCGGTCCGGCGCTGGGCCTGATGGGGACGCTGATCCCGCTGGCCCCGGGCCTGGCGGCGCTCGGCAAGGGGGACATCGCACAGCTCGCCGACGACATGCAGGTGGCGTTCGCGGCGACGGTCCTCGGGCTCGTCGTCGGCACGCTCGGGTTCGCGCTGACGCTCGTCCGCACCCGCGTGTACACCGAGGACCTCTCGGCGCTGGAGAGCGCGCTGGAGACCCACGCCGAGGCCACGGGCGCCTCGGCGTCCGGCGGCGGACCGGGCGGCGGCGGACCCGGGGGCGGGGGACCGGGCCACGACGGCGGGCCGGCGCCCCGCTCGGGCGTCCAGGCCGGCCTGCCGCAGACCGGCTGGATCGGCCGCCAGGTCCACCACGGCCCGGCGATCGAGCCGACCAACGGCTACCGGCCGAGCGAGGCGGTGTCGCGATGAGCCGCATCGGACTGGGCCGTCACGGCCAGCTCGACGCCGAGGCGGGCGATCCACTGGACGGCGTCGTCAACCTCTTCGACGTGGGCCTCGTGCTCGCCGTCGCGTTCCTCGTCGCCGGCCTCGGCCTGTCGAAGACCGACCTGACCAAGAAGCAGGACCCGTCGGGCCAGGAGAAGGCGCTGACCCAGCCGTCGACGCCGTCGAAGGCGACGGGCCGAGGGAAGCCGGTGGGGCAGGTCTACCAGCTCGACGACGGCTCGCTCGTTCTGGTCGACCCCAACGGCAAGCAGACGACGCCGTAGCGGTTCGCGTGTCGGCGGGTGCCGCGCGCGGTCAGCGACGGTCGTCGTCGCGCTCGAGCAGGGCCCGGAGCGCGTCGGTCTGGATCGCGTTGGTGTCGCTGACGCGCCGCAGCTCCTCGGTCTGCAGGTCGCTGGTCTCCCGGAGCGCTCGCATCTCGGCGAAGAGCTCGTCGGCGTGCCGCTCGCTCGCCGTGCGGGCGTCACGGACCTCGGCGAAGAGCTCGTCGGCGTGCCGCTCGCTCGCCGTGCGGGCGTCACGGACCTCGGCGAAGAGCTCGTCGGTGACGGCACGGCCGGCCCGCATCTCGGCCCGTGCGTCGGCCCACCGGGCGTCGCTGTGGGCCAGGGCCTCCGACCAGCGCTGGTCGCCGTGGACGCGCAGGATCCGGAGCTCCTCGAGCGTGTCCGCGATCCGTCGGTCGATCTGGTCCAGCTTCCGGTCGCTCATCGACCTCATGCTGCCGGACTGCGCGACGCGACTCAAGTCGCGACCGTGTCGACTCCGTGTCGAGGCCGCCCGTTGGAACGCGGGCCAACCGCTCTCCGGAAAATCTGCCGCATCGGATACTCCGCCGTCCGGGTTTCGTCGTTAGCATCGTCGTGTGTCCGTCGGTGAGCGCACAGACGTCCGTACCCCGGACCCGGTCGTCCCGGGCGCACTCGCCGACCCGGCGGGCCGGTCCGCTGCCGAGGCCGGAGGGGCGGGCCCCTCCTCCGTCGCAACCGTCTCCGCCCCCCGGTCGACCGCCGACGAGCGCCTGGCGGTGCTCGCGGCCCCGCGACTCCCCGCCGGCCACCACGGGCTGACGCGGCAGCAGGTCGCCGAGAGCCAGCGCACCCGGATCATGGCCGCCCTGGTCGAGTGCGTCGGCGAGATCGGCCTCGGCGACGTCGGGATCGCCCAGATCAGCGGACGGGCGGGCGTCTCGCGCCGGGCGTTCTACGACCACTTCTCCGGCAAGGACGACGCGTGTCTGTGTGCGTGCGACGTCGAGACCGACCGATTGCTGAGCGCGCTGACCGCCGCCGCCGTCGGGACGACCGGCCTCGACGTCGCGATCCGCGCGGCGCTCGACGTCGTCCTGCGGACCTTCGCCGCGGACCCGCCGCTCGGCCGCCTGCTCGTCGTCGAGCCGCTGCGCACCGGCCGCCCGCTGCTGGACCGCCGGGACACGCGGATGGCGGAGCTCGCCCGGCTCCTCGAGGACGCGGCCGTCGCCTTCGGCGGCGAGCGCCCCCGGCCGCTGGTCGCCCAGGCCCTGGTGGCCGCCACGTACGACGCGATCTACCAGCGGCTCGCGGTCGGCTCGCCGTCGACGCTGCCGGAGCTCCTCGACGACCTGCACCGCCTCTTCGTCGTGCAGCTGCGCCCCGCGGACGACGTCCCGCTCGCGGCCCGCGCGCCGCTGGACCCCGCGGACGCGATGCTCGCCCAGTACCGGATCGTGCTGGACCGCGTCTACGCCGGCAGCCGCGACCTGCTGGTGCGCGCCCCGACGTGGCAGGCGGCGCTCTACCAGGCCGTCCGCGCCTGCTACGTCCAGATGCGTAGCAGCCCCGACGCGCTGCAGACACACTTCATCACCACCGCCCGCGACGAGCGCGTGCAGCGCATCCGCGGCCGCCACCGCGAGCGCCTGCTGGAGCTCCTGATGGACGTCCGCGACGACGCCCCCGAGCGCACGCACGCCGAGCTGATGCTCACGATGATCCACGCCACCATGCGGGCGCACATCCAGGCGCGGGAGACCCCGCCGGACCTGGACGAGGCGGAGCAGACGTTCGCGACGCTCCTCTTCAACACCGTCCCCGAGGACTGACCCCGCACGACGCGGGGACGGGCGCTGCGGGGGGCCGAACGCCCGCGCAGGACCTCGCGGTCGACGACCCGCCGGGTCCCTGGACGGCCACGGCGCCTGATGGACGGACGTACGACCGGCACGGTCGGCGCCCGATCCGGCGCGCCTGCGCGGCGCCGGCCGACCGGGTCTCCCGATCGGTGGATCCCCTGTATCCACCGGCGGTTTCGGCGTGCCCGGGTGGGGGCGGCGACGCGCTTCGGGCACCCGAGTGCGGACAGCCGCAGGATGCCTTCAGAAAATCCCGGACCCTATTGAGACGCAAATAGGTAGACCCGATCAGGATTACCCTGTATAAACCTCGCCATGTCCCCTCGACGCACCAGAGACGAATCACGCAGGCCAGCCGCCGGAGCCCTCTGGCTCCTCGCCGTCCTGGCGGTCCTCGCCGCCGGCGGCCTGGTCTGGGCCGGCTCGGCGCTGTCGCCGACCGCCGCCCAGGCCGCCACGTCCAAGAAGGCCGCGAAGAAGGTCAAGAAGTCGACCCCGGCCTCGCTCACCGCCGCGGTCAAGGCCACGAACGTGACGGCCACCACGGCGAAGATCACGGCCACCGGCACGGTGAAGCTCCCCTCGTCGCTGAAGAACACGGCGAAGAACCGCAAGAAGGTCACGGTCCGCCTGCAGCTCAGCGACGCGGCGAAGAAGACCGAGACGCGCTACGGGTCGCTGACGAAGAGGCGCGGCTACACGATCACCCGTTCGGGCACGACGCTGCGCGGCACGCTGACGGCGAAGCTGCAGGTGCGGGTGAGCGGCAAGGCGTCGGGGAAGGCCGTGACGAAGACGGTCGCGGTCAAGGTCGCCGGCGGCAGCGGCACGGGCACGACGCCCGGGGCGACGACGCCGGGCACGACGCCCGGGGCAACGAATCCGGTGCCGGCCGACGCGCAGAAGCTCGTCGGCCTCTTCCGGCTCGATCCGGGCGTCCGCGACCAGACGACGGGCAAGCACTCCGGATCGTATTTCCGGATGGGGTATCGCGCCGGCGGCGATCCCAGCGAGCCGTTCCAGTGGATCCTCAACGCGACCTCGCGCTCGAGCGACCCGAGCTACACCCTGCTGCGGCCGGGCAGCGACGGCGGACTGGCCACCGGCCGCTACCAGCAGCCGGCTACTCCGCTCTACGACGACAGCGGCGTGCTGACCCAGAACATCGCCCAGCGCGAGCTGTTCTTCGGTCAGTACTTCACCGTCTTCACGACTGACCGCAGACTCGAGGCCGGCGGAGAGTCCTTCGTGTTCCCCGGGGGCGCGGCGGTTCCTGGCGGAGCGCCGGTGCCGGAGATCTTCTACAAGGACGGCAAGCTCTACGGCCAGGCAACGGCCTTCGTGGCCAACTGGGCGCAGACCGGGATCTTCGCCCAGGGCTCACCGAAGTTCGACGGCTCCCTGCCGGGCGATACGAAGCCGGTCGAGGGCACCTACGACCCCGCCACCCGCCGCTACACGATCCACTGGAGCAGCGAGATCGTCTCGGGGCCCTTCGGCGGCAAGACCGGGTTCTGGTACCTGAGCGGCACGTTCGAGCCCGCTCCCTGATCCCAGCAACATCCCGAGACTTCCCCTCTGAACGAGGAAGGCCCCCCACGGCGACGCCGGCAAGGAGACGCCGCGGGGGGTGGCATCCGGGAGCACGTTCGTGCTCCCGGCCAACCGACAGAAAAGGGTACTCCCATGAGGACCAGCATCAAGAACATCCTGGACGGCAAGCGGGGCCGCAACGCCGCGCTGCTGACCGGCGTCGTGGTCGCGCTCGGCGTGGCCGCCGGCCCGGCGAACGCCGCCAGCGTCAACATCCACGACGGCGCCCTCACGGGCGGCGGCGCGAGCGCGACCGGCTCGTGGCTCAAGCTCTACGCGGACGGCAACCCGAGCGCCGCGCTCACCAACGGGTCGTCGGTCTTCACCCCGCTGCACGCGGGTACCGCCGACGGCCTCAACACCGGCACGTTCCAGGGCTACGGCGCCATCGTCACGCCGGAGAACTTCTTCGGCGTGCCGTTCGACGTCAACACGCAGTCGGCTGACCTGTCATACGTCGGCGGGAAGTCGGCGGCGGCGCCGTACTCGACGCCATCGCTGACCTGGGGCACGAGCGCGCTGACCGGCGGCGACGTCGGCGCGTGGTCGATCCGCTACGGCACCGCGCTGACCGGCTACAGCTACTACAACCAGGGCGCGGACTACTCCGGCACCATCGCGACCGACGTCCTCACGGGCACGAAGTCGGGCTCGAACGTCACGCTCGAGTGGACGAGCGACATCCTCGCCAACTACTCCGGTGACTTCTTCGACGGCTACACCGGCCTCTGGCACATCGAGGGCGACGTCTGATCCTGCGCCGGCCGAGCGCCCACCTGCACGTGACGCGTCGATACGGCGCGTCGCGAGCGGGTGGGCGCTCGGCGATCGGTGAAGTCCGCCCGCTGATCAGCGGTCCGCAACCTGCGGGTCCCGCTGCATCGGGAGTGCGGACGCCGCCTGCGCCCTCCGCCGGCCGGGTCCGTCGTCCACACACGTCGCCGTCCGCCACCGCGGTTCCCTCCTTCTTCTCCATCCATGCCCTCATCGACGCCTAGGAGCGCCATGTTCTCGCCCACGCCCCCCGACCGACCGCGCCCCATCGCAGCGGACCGTGCCAACAGGCTGCTAGTCGCCTCCACGCTCGCCGTGCTCGGTCTCGCTGGCCTTCCGGCGCTCGCAAACGCCGGCACGCTCCGCGGCCTCGGCCACCCGTACGCGACCGGCATCGGCACGGTGGACAGCACCCCCCGTGGGATCGCGGTGCTCCCGAACGCCCCGGCCGACGCCACCGCTGCTGCGGCCGGTGACGGCATCTCGCTCGTCCTCACGCCCGGCGGTGTGTATTCCACTGGCTACAACCTGACGACCCCGACCGCCCTCGCCGGCCTCGGTCTCGGCGCCACTGCGACGTCGCCTGGAGCGTCGACGCTCCAGGCGGTCCCGGGCACCGCGGACGTCAAGGCAGTCGCCGCGGGGGGTCAGCGTGGTTCGCTGCTCCTGCACGACGACGGCACCGTCTCGGCGTTCGGCGCCAATATCTTCGGGAACGCCGGTGGCACGGTCGGCACAGCGATCGCGACGCCGACAACGGTCGCGGGGCTGACCGGGATCACGCAGGTCGCGGCCGGCCCCAACCACAGCCTCGCGCTCGACGGCGACGGCAACGTCTGGGCCTGGGGCCAGGTCGGCCAGCTAGGCACGGGCGGCACCGCGCCCAACAGCGTCCCGGCCAAGGTTCTCCTGCCGGCCGGCAGGAAGGCCGTCCAGGTCGCGGCCGGTGTGGACCACTCCCTCGCTTTGCTGGACGACGGCACCGTCGTCGGCTGGGGCGTGAACACCACGGGCGCGCTGGGCGACGGGACAACGACGACGCCTCCGACGGCGAGCCCCGTCGTCACGGTGACCGGCCTGGCGGACGCGGTCGGACCCAAGCGCGTCGTGCAGATCGCCGCGGGCGACCGCTCGAGCTTCGCGCTGCTCGCGGACGGTTCCTATCGCGCGTGGGGATACAACTCGTCGGGTCGCCTCGGCCTGGGTCTGGGCAGTGCGGGTCTGGACGCCAAGGTCACGACGGCTACGACGCGAGCCGCGACGACTGACGGCATTGCTGCTACCAGCTACCCGGCCTTCAAGCAGATCGTCTCCGAGAGAGCCGTGACCTACGCACTGACCACGGACGGGCGCGTCTTCGGCTGGGGCCAGAACAGCAACGGCGAGCTGGGCGGTCCGACTCTCAAGTGGCTCTCCGGTGCGCCGTTCGGCACGCCGGTGAGCGACGCGCAGGTCTACACCGAGGTGCCCCAGCCGATCCTCGGACTGACGGACGTGCCGTGGCTGGCCACGGGCGGCGCGGGCAGGCAGCAGATCGTGGTGAGCGAGCCGATCCTGCGGCAGCACGACTCATCGTCTCCGGTGTTCACGGGCCAGGAGGTCGGGACGATCAGCCCGGTTCAGAACGCCGCGGTCGCGTACTCGAACCAGGTTGCCTCCTCGATCACGAAGGTCTACCTCGAGGGCGACAACGCGAGAGACTTCCTCTTGCCTCGTGGTGCGGCCTCGGGTGATGCGGACATTTTCGTAACGAACTCCGACCGCATCACGGCGTGGCCGTTCACGCTGCCGGTCGGAAGTCAGCTGTACGTGCCCCTCCGCTTCGCTCCCGGCGGGGAGGGGCTCCGGACCGCGTTCGTCGTCGTCGAGACCGCGAACGGCGAGACGCTGCGCATCGCGGTGTCCGGCATCGGGACGCCGGCGACCGGCGGCCCGAAGGGCGACACGGGGACGAGCGGCGCAACCGGCGCGAAGGGCGACAAGGGCGACACCGTGACCGTCACGGTGCCCTCCGGCGGCACGATCAGCGTCGCCTCCACCCGCACGCTGACGACCGTCAAGCGTGGCAAGACGGCCAAGCTGCCCTTCGTGCTCCTCAACGGCACGGCCGGGACGCTGCCGAAGAGCGTCGCGACGGCCGGGCTGCCGACCGCTCTGCGTGCCACCGGCACGGCGCGCACGGCGATCCCGGCGCTCGCGTCCGGTACCGAGCGGGCGTTCTCCGTCCCGGTCCGGGTCGGCAAGCGCGCCGCGCTCGGGACGCGAAGGATCACGGTGACGATCAAGGTCGCCGGCAAGACGGTCCGGCGCACCGCGAGCCTCCGGGTGAGCCGGTAGTCGCCAACGCCGCGGGCCGGCGGCTGCGCGACGCCCCGGAAGGCCCGGGGCCGCGTAGCCGTCCGCTCGGCTGAGCAGGCACCGGATGTCAGCCGTCCGGGTCCGGAGCACCGATGACGGTTCCGATCCAGCAGATGCCCCCGACGACCGACGAGGACGCACCCACCGTGGGATTCAAGTCTGATCAGCAGGTCCTGAGGTCCTTCGGCCGTTGGGCCCGGCCGCGCAGAAGCGCGGTCCGTCGGGGGGCAGCCCGCAGACTCCGGACCGCCGGTGTCGCGCTGGCGTTCGCGACGATCCTCGCGTCCTGTGGCGGATCTTCCGATCGTCAGGACGATTCCTCCGCAGCACGTGCGGCGACGGCATCGACAACCACTGCTGCGCCGCCGTCCACCGTCGCCACGATCGACGGCACCAGGGTGCCCTACGCCGCGTACCGCAAGGCGGAGGCGTTCGAACGTACGCTCACGACCGCGGCGGTGGCCGGGGTCTCCTCGGTGACCAAGCTCGGACGGCCGCGGCTGCTCACCCTCACGAACGCCCCCGCGGCGTGTGCCGAGGAGATTCGGCAGGTCGCCGGCGCCCCGTACTACAAGGCATTGTCGGGCCCGCAGCGCGAGACCGTCTGCCGCAACGTGCGCGCCACCCTGCGTGAGCGCTCCATCAACACCGTGCTCGCTACGCGGACGAGCCTGGCGGAGGCTCGCGCCAACCACGTGCGGGTCGCCGACCGCGACGTCGAGAGGTACCTCCGCAAGACACTGGTCCCGGCGATCGTCGGGAAGGCCTCGCAGATTCCTGCCTTCACGAAGATCACCGGCCTCACGGAGGCCGACCTCCGGCAGCGGGCCCGGGAAGACGTCACCTCGGCGACCCTGCGCCGTGCGATCGTCCGACGCCAGACCGCCAAGCTCGGCGAGGCCGACGTCCGCGCGTACTACGACCAGCACAGGTCGGAGTTCGTCGTCCCCGAGCGCCGGCGGGCACGGATCATCGTGTCGCGGACCGCCGCCGACGCGGCTCGAGCGCTCGCCGAGACCGAGGCCGGGACACCGTTCGCGCAGGTCGCGCGGGAGCGGTCCATCGACCGGAAGAGCGCCCAGCGCGGCGGCAGCATCGGCACGCACGCGAAGATCGAGATCGCCCTCGAGCTGCGGGAGGCCCTCTTCGGCGCGAGGAAGGGCGCTGTCGTCGGCCCGGTGGCCGCCCCCGGGGGATTCGTCGTGCTCCAGGTGCAATCGATCAAGCCGGCGCAGCAGTTGCCGTATCGCGAGGCGCGCACCGGCGTGCGGCAGGTCGTCCGGCAGAGCGACCGCGTCTGGCAGATCTGGCAGAAGCGGGTCCTGGAGCGCCAGGCCCGGACCGTCATCTGCGCGAAGGGCTTCAACGTCGTCGCGCTGTGTGGCAACCGCGGGCCGGAGGTCGCGAAGCCGAAGCTCCCGAGCCCGACCGAGGTGCTGGGCAGTGAAGCCGCCGACGCGGTTCCGGCCACGAGGACGCAGGAGCTCCCGTGAGCACGAACGATGCTCGTAGCGGCAGCGATGCCGCCTACGACCAGGCCCTGGCCCTCCGCGCTCGCGGCGACCTCGCGGGTGCCGAGGCTGTCCTCCGCCGTGCCGACGCGGCTGGGAACGGGCCATCGGCAAACCTGCTCGGTGTCGTCCTCGCCGAACAAGGGGCAGACCCGACGGCCGTCATCGAGGCGTTCCGGCGAGCCGAGGAACGTGGGCACGCCCCGGCGGCGTTCAACCTTGCTGAGCTGCACTGGAGCGCGGGCACGCTGGACGTCGCGGCAAAGGCGCTCGAGCGGGCGGTCGCGGCGGGTCTCGACGGTGCCGATGAGGCGCTGAACGCGTTGCAGTGGCACCGCGACACCCTGAGGCACGCCGATATGCCCGATGACGGCGCGTGGGCGCAGCCGCCCGATGGGCTGCCGGCACCTCTCGTGGCGCGGGCGCTGGTGGAGGAAGGCCGGTTGCGGGCGCGTGCCGGGCACGGGAACGGAGCCATCGCGGCGTTCGGTCGCGCGGACGCGCTCGGCCACCCAGGAGCCGCGCACGACCTGGGCCGCCTGTTGCTGGCCCGCGCCCAGAGCGCCTTCGATCCACCGGCCGACCCGTCCGAGGCCGCGGCGTTCTGGGTCACCAGCGGCTGGCTCGACACCCCCGACGCTCGCGAGGGCGCGGCGGCGCTCGGCCGGGCCGGAGACCGCGGGCACGCCGAGGGTGCGGCGACGCTCGCGCAGGTCCTGGCCGAGCGTGGCGACCGCCCGGGCACCGTGGCGGCGCTGCGGCGGGCGGCCGAGCTCGGGCACCGCGGGGCCGCCGGGGAGCTGGAGCGGCTGGCCCAGGAGGAGCAGCAGGCCGCCGGCGTCGAGAGCCCGGGGCCGCGCGTGCGGATCCGGCTGCCCCCGCGGCCGGAGTTGTGATCCCTAACGCCGAGAATCAAACCTGGAATACTGATCGGCATGTACGTATTTCAGGAGCGAGGGGCCTCGGAGCGTCGCGACGGGGGCCGCAGGCGTCTCGCCGGCCGGGTTGCGGCCGTCGGGCTCCCACTCGCCGTCGTGCTCGCCGCGGGTCCGGCGACGGCCGGCGCGGCCACGTCCGCGAAGGTGCGGCTGACGAAGGTCAGCCCCGTCGCCGGCGTCGTCGGGGTCCGCGGCCAGGTGACGCTGCCCTCCGGCGTCGCGCGGTCGCGCGCCCGGGTCGTGGTCTCCGTCTCCGGCGACGGGGCGGGCGGCAAGGAGACCGTGAAGCTCACGTCCAAGCGCCGCTTCCGCGTCGTGCTGCGCACCGGCCTGTCGGGCGCCGCCGTCGTCCACGCCCGGCTGCGGGTGTCCGGCAAGGCCACCGGCCGCGAGGTCCGCCGCAACGTCACGCTGCCGTCCTCGGGGGCCGACACCCCCGGCACCGGCACGGCGGCGGCGAACGGGCCGCTCGTCGGGCTCTTCAAGGTGACGGCGGGCAAGCTCAACTCGTCGGGCGTGTCCGGCAGCTGGTTCCGGATGAAGACGCCGACGGGCGACTACCTCGGCAACTACTCCTCGAGCGCGAGCGACCCGTCGTACACGCTCTTCAAGCCCGGCACCGACGGCGGGCTCGTGACCGGCGGCTACCAGGCGGCCCCGACCCCGGCGTTCGATCCCAACGGCAACGCGATCGCCAAGCGCATCCTGCAGACCGAGCCGTTCTTCGGCGTCCAGTTCGGCGTCTCGACCAACCAGCTGGACCCGCAGACGCAGACGGCCGTCCCGCCGCCGTCGATCATCGCCACGAGCGGCAAGCTCAGCGGGCAGCTGAGCTCGTGGGCGGCGCAGTGGAACACGCAGTCGTTCAACCAGGGCTCGCCGAAGCCCGACGGCAGCTCGACGGGCTTCACGCGCCCGGTCACCGGCAGCTACGACCCGAAGACCGGCAAGTACGTCCTCGAGTGGGCCAGCCTGATCGTCGGCGGTCCGTTCGACACGTTCGCGGGCGAGTGGCACCTCGAGGGGACGTTCGTCCCGCGCTGAGCCCGCGCGGGCGTCGGCGACCGGGGCTACAGTGGCCCCATGTCCCGACGCATGACGCTCTGCGCGATCTTCCCCTACGCCGCCGCGATCGTCGCGATGGCGCTGGGGACCTGAGCGGCGCCCCGGCGTCGCGCGCGCCGGTCCCCCTCGCCGCGGCCGGTGTCGCCCCGGCCGGCGGATCGGCCCCCGTGGCCGACCGGTGAACCCGCTCGTCGGGGGTCGCGGCCGGAGGTAGGGTCGGCGGACCCGGGCTCCCGCGCCCGCCACCCCGACCCCCGGAGTCCCCATGGACGTCACCACCCGGCACGCCCCGAGCTTCGCCGTCGCCCGCCTGACCCTCGCCCCCGGCGAGGCCCTGAACGCCGAGTCCGGCGCCATGATGGCCACGTCGGCCGGCGTCGACATCGAGGCGAAGATGCGCGGCGGCCTCAAGGGCGCGTTCAAGCGGAGCGTCCTCGGCGGCGAGTCGGTCTTCGTCACGAAGTTCACGGCCCCGTCGCAGGGCGGCTGGGTCGACGTGGCGGCGCGCCTGCCCGGCGACGTCGTCGTGCTGCCCGTCCACGGCGGGCTGAGCGTCGCGCGCGGCGGCTACCTCGCGGCGGACGAGGGCGTGTCGATCGACGCGAAGTGGGGCGGCCTGAAGAACCTGGCCGGCGGCGAGGGCGGCTTCCTCGTCCGCGTGACCGGCGAGGGCCAGGTCGTGGTCGCGGCCTACGGCGCCATCGACGTCGTCGAGCTGCGCGAGGGCGAGGGCTTCGTCCTGGACTCCGGCCACATGGTCGCCTACGAGGACGGCGTCCAGATGCAGCTGCGCCGCGCGGCCGCCGGCGGCCTGATCCAGTCCGCCAAGAGCGGCGAGGGCCTCGTCTTCGAGTTCACCGGCCCCGGTCGCGTGTGGACGCAGAGCCGCAACCCGGGCGAGTTCATCGGCTGGCTGACGGCCGAGCTGCCGTTCTCGCGCGGCTGATCCCGGGGCCCGACCGCGGCTCCGGCCGGCCGTCGTGGGGTGATCCACCCGCCGATCCACCCGCTGGTGGATGGCGGGGGGTCCGGCCCGTCCGGCAGACTGCACGAGGTGCGTCGCACCTTCCCCGCCCTCCTGCTCGTCCTCGTCCTCCTGGCCCTGCACTCAGGCGCGCCACCCGCGGGCGCTGCCGAGCCGCCGAACCAGAACGACCCGTGCTCGAGCGCCGGCCGCGACACCTGCGGCACGACGGGCATCGGCGCGTACAAGCGCTACCGCTACGGCGTCCGCTGGTTCGGCAGCTACCGCGGCGCGATCCCCGGCGTGACCCTGCCGGCCTGGTGCATCGACCTGCGGTTCTGGTATCCGTCGACCGCCTTCGCGTACGAGCAGCACAGCGCCGTCGGCCTGCGCAGCAAGGAGGGCAAGACGCTCTCCGCCGCCGAGCTGCGGCAGATGTCGTGGGCGATCTGGAACCACGGGCGCGGCAAGGCCGCCGGCGAGCAGGGCGCGGTCATGCTCTACGTCCACTCCCTGATGGGCGACGGCGCGCCGGGCGAGGTCGACCCGAAGGCGATCGGCGTCAAGGCCCGCTTCGACCGCATCGCCCGTGACGCCCGAGCGTACGCCGGTCCGTACCGGATCGAGGCGAAGGCGCCGAAGCAGGCCACGGCGGGCACGAAGGTGAACGTCACCGTCCGGGTGATCGCGGCGTCCGGCCGCGCCGTCCCCGGCGTCCGCGTCGACCTGCAGGGCTCCGCCGGCGCGGCCGGGCTGCCCGCGTCGGTCCGCACGAGCTCGAAGGGCAGCGCCACCGTGGCCGCGACCCCGAACGACGTCAAGGGCGGGCTGCGCCTGCAGCTGCGCACCGAGGAGCTCGCCGCCACCGCGCCGGATCTCTACGTCCCGACGAAGGGTGCGTCGAAGCGCAGCGCCCAGCGCCTCGTCGTCCCCGCGTCGACGACGGTCGCGGCCGCGACCAGCACGACGGTCGTCCCCGCCAAGCTCACCGTCACGACGGCCGCGACGCCGGGCGCGATCCTGCTGGGCGAGTCGAACCGCGACACCGTCACGATCGGCGGCGCGCCCCCCGGCTGGAAGGGCACCGTCACCGTCCGCGCCTACGGTCCGGCGCGCACCCCGGAGGAGCTGCGCTGCGACGTCCCGCCGGTGGCCCAGGTCTCCTACACCGCCGGCGCCGGCGCGTCCCCCGCGCCGCCGATCACCCCCGGCGCGGCCGGCTGGTACGGGTACCAGGTGACGGTCGACTCGACGCCCGAGGTCATCGGTCAGACGACGCCGTGCGCGGTCCCGGAGGAGCGCTTCCGGGTCGAGGTCCAGCCCGCCGTGCGCACCGAGGTCAGCTCGCTGGTCGCCGATCCCGGCGTCGCGCTGTCGGACACCGCCTGGGTCACCGGCCTGTCGGGTGAGCCCGCGGTCGTCGGCGCCAAGCTCTACGGGCCGTACCCGACCCGCGCGGCGATGACCTGCACCGACACGCCCGCCTGGCAGGGGTCGATCGACGTCCCCGGCGACGGCGAGTACCGGACCGACCCGGTCACGCTCACCGTCCCCGGCTACTACACCTACCGCGAGGACATCGCGGCGCAGGGCTTCGTCCGCGCGTTCCAGGCCCCGTGCGGCGAGACGACCGAGACGTCGATCGTCCGCGGCACGCCGGCGATCCACACGCAGATCAGCAGCCAGGACACCGCGGTCGGGACCGAGGTCACCGACACGGCCGTCGTCTCCGGGCTCGGCAAGCTGACCGCCCCGGTCGCCGTCGAGCTGTGGGGGCCGTACCCGACGAAGGAGGCCATCACCTGCGAGGGCACGCCCTTCTGGAAGGGCTCGTTCGACGCGACGGGCGACGGCAGCTACGTCACCGCCCCGGTGAAGCTCGCGCAGGCCGGCTACTACACCTACCGCGAGGCGATCCTCCCCGGCGAGGGGTACGCCGGCGTGCAGACGGGCTGCGGCGAGGCGACCGAGACGACGATCGCCCGCGCCACGCCGAAGGTCGTGACGAAGGTCTCGAGCCCCGTGGTCCGCCCGGGCTCCTCGATCTTCGACCGGCTCGAGGTCACCGGCCTGGGCACCACCCCGGCGTCCGTCGAGGTCGAGCTCTTCGGCCCGTTCCGCACCCGCGCGGCGATCCGCTGCTCCGGCACCCCGTTCTGGAAGGGCAACGTCGCGGTCAAGGGCGACGGCACCTACACGACGCCGAAGGTCACGGTGCCGAAGGCCGGCTTCTACACCTACCGCGAGCGGATCGCGTCCTCCGGCGTCAGCGCCGGCACGCAGACCGCGTGCGCGGAGGAGGCCGAGACCGCCCTGGCCCAGCCGCTGATCCCGACCGGCGGCGAGCCCGTGGCCTCGACGAACGTCGACGCGACGAAGGGCGACGGGGGCTCGCGCCCGACGTCGGTGCGCCTGGACCGCCTGAACGTCCGGGCGACGATCACCCCGGTGTCGATCGACGCCGACCAGGGCGTGCTGCACGTGCCCAACGACATCCAGCGCGCCGGCTGGTGGGCCGACGGCGCGTCGCCGGGCGCGAAGACCGGCGCGACGTTGATCGCCGGGCACGTCGACAGCGCGAAGAAGGGCGCCGGCGCGTTCTTCCGCCTGGTCGGCGCGAAGCGCGGCGACCGCATCGAGGTGCGGACGGCCGACGGGAAGACCCGCAGCTACCGCGTCACGGGCGTCCGCCGGGTCCTGAAGTCGAAGTTGCCGTCGAGCATCTTCAGCCGGACGGGCTCGCCGCGGCTGGAGCTGGTCACCTGCGGCGGGCCGTTCGCGAACGGTCACTACCGCGACAACATCATCGTGTCGGCGGCGCCGCGGTAGGGCCTACGGCAGGTCGGCGACCACGCCCGCGAGGGGCTTCTTGATGCCGGTGATGAACGGCAGCTCCTCGCGGGTGTGGCGGCGGGCGTCGGCGCCGCGCAGGTCGCGCATGAGGTCGACGATCCGCTCGAGCTCGTCGGCCTCGAAGGCCAGCAGCCACTCGTAGTCGTTGAGGGCGAACGCGCTGATCGTGTTGGCGCGGACGTCCTTGTAGCCGGCGGCCATCATGCCGTGCTCGCGGAGCATCTTCGACCGCTCGGCGGGCTCGAGCAGGTACCACTCGAGCGAGCGCACGAACGGGTAGACCGAGAGGTACTTCTTCGCCGGCGTGCCCTCGAGGTACGCCGGGACGTGGGTCTTGTTGAACTCGGCCTCGCGGTGCACGCCGATCGACGTCCACCACGGGTCGAGCGCCTGGCCGAGCTTCGTCCGGTTGAACGCGACCAGCGCGTCCTGCAGCGCGTCCGCGCTCGGCCCGATCAGCCACAGCAGTACGTCGACCTCGGCGCGGAAGCCGACCGTCGAGTACGCGCCGCGGAGGATCGCGTCGCCGCCGGTGATCGCGGCCTCGGCCTCGGCGGCGAGCTCCTCGCGGCCGGGGTCGGGGGAGGTGGCGGGAATCCCCGTCCCGACGCGACGGTGGCCCCGCGCGGCCTTGAACGACGCGTACATCGCGTACAGGTTCGTGTGGTCCGTCTGCGTGCTCATCGCGGCCGAGGATATGCCCCCGGGGTCGGACCCGGCGCCCCGCCGGACCGTCCTCGGGCGGCGACGCGGATCCCGTGCCGGGTGCCCGTGCCCGGTCGGGGCCGGCGATCAGGCCTTCGGCGGCGGAGGGACGGCGCCCCGGGCCACGGCGTCCGCGTCGGCGATCGCCGCCAGCAGCGGATCCTCGGCGCTGACGTGGCCCGTGGCGCCGCCGTAGTTCACGAGCATCAGGACGCGGGTGTCGCCGCCCTGCGGCGCGAACCGGTGCGGGACGTCGGACCGGAAGCGGACGAAGTCCCCGGTCTCCAGCCGCAGCGTCTCGCCCTCGATGGTCAGCTCGATGCAGCCGGACGCGATCCAGGCGCGGGTGACGGTGCCGGCGCCGTCGGGAACGGCGTCGCGGACCTCGCCGCCGAAGTACGTCGCCTCGACGATGTCGGTGACCTCCTTGCCGTAGATCCGGTCGACGGCGCTCGCCCGGATGCCGGGGAAGCGGACGCCCGGGACGTCGCCGCCGCGGATGACGGCGATCTCGTCCCCGGCCTCCGCCAGGAGGTCGACGAACGGTACTCCGAGCGCCTTCGCCAGGGACCAGAGGGTCTCGATCGTCGGGTTGCCCTCGGCGGCCTCGAGCTGCGAGAGCGTGCCCTTCGAGACCCCGGCGCGCCGCGCGAGCTCCGTTTGCGACAGGCCGCGGGAGACCCGCAGGCGACGCACGTTCGCTCCGCAGCGTCCGACGATCTCGAGCATCGCAGGACGGTACCGCGGCGAGCCCGTGGGTCGGGCGACGGCGCGTCTGCGTTGTCCACGCGGTCCAACGGCGGACGCCGCCGTTGGGACAGATGTCGATCAAAACGAACAAAACGCTCATCAAAATGAACAACCATGACGACGAACTCCCGGACCGCCTCGCGGACCCCTGCCCCGAGCGCCCGCCGCGGCGCCCGCCTCCCGCCCGGCCACCGCACTCCTCCCGCCGCGCTCGCGATGCTCGCCGCGCTCTGCGCCCTGCTGCTGGCGCTCACCGCCTGCGGCTCCTCCGACGACGACGCCACGACGAACGCTGCCGCGGGCGGCGACTCCTCCCCGCTGAAGGTCGGCGTCCTCGTGGTGGCGCAGAGCAGCCTGCTCGACGACACCGTCGCCGCGTACCGCGCGTCGCTCGTGAAGGCGGTCGCCCCGCGCAAGGTCGAGTTCGACGTCCAGAACGCCCAGGGGCAGGAGACGCTGATCCAGAACCTGGCGCGGACGTTCGCGCGCTCCGACGACGACCAGTTCGCCGTCATCGGCACGCCCGCGGTGATCGCGATGGCCAAGCTCGAGAAGCGCCGCCCGGTGATCGCGATCGCGATGGGCGATCCGGTCGGCGCGAAGCTCGCCGCGAGCCTCGACGCGCCGGGCGGCAACGTCACCGGCTCCATCGACTTCGTCGACCCCGCCAAGCTGCTGGACGCGATCGCGAAGACCTCGCCGGCGCCGAAGCGGATCGGCACCATCGACGATCCGTCGAACCAGAACTCGAAGATCTGGGTGGCGGCGCTGAAGCACGCCGCGGGCGCGCACGGGATGTCCGTGGTCGAGGCGACGGTCGCGTCGTCCAAGGACGTCAACTCGGCGGCGCGATCGCTCGTCGGACGGACGGATGCGCTCCTGATGGGTCCCGACGCCGTGATCTACTCGAGCCTGCCGGCCGTGGCGTCGGTCGCGCGCGGCAACCGGCTCCCCCTGTACCTGGTGGCCGGCGACGCGACGGCGTCCGGGGTCCTCGCGAGCCTCGGGCCTGACTATCCGACGATCGGCACCCGGACGGGCGAGGTCGCGGCGAAGGTGGCCGCGGGCGCGGATCCCGGCACCGTGCCGTTCGCGCGGCCGACGGCGCTGGCGCCCGAGGTCAACGCGGCCACGGCCAAAGCGCTGGGCGTCACCCTCCCGGCCGAGATCACGGGCGCGTCGCGATGAACGTCTTCCTCGACACCCTCGTCACGGGCCTGCCGCTGGCCACCGCGGTGCTGGGGATCTACATGATCTTCCGGCTCCGCGAGGACTTCGACCTGACGATCGACGCGAGCTTCGCGATGGGCGCGGCGGTCGTCGCCACCCTGCTGCTCCACGGCTGGTCGGTGCCCACGGCGATGCTCGCCGCGATCGCCGCCGCCGGGGCCATGGGGCTCCTGACGACGGCCCTGCACCTGACCCTCGGTGTCCCGGTGATCCTCGCGGGCCTCGTGATGTCGATCGGGTTCTTCAGCGTGAACCTGCGGATCATGGGCGAGCCGTCGCTGAACGTCGTCGACGTGCCGACGCTGTTCAGCGGCTTCGCGGACCTGCCGGCGCGCGAGGCCGACGCCTGGACCGCGCTCGTCCTCGCGGCGATCGTCGGCGTCGTCTTCGTCGCGCTCGCGCTGTTCCTTCGCACCGAGGTCGGGCTCGCGCTGCGGGCCACCGGGGTCAATGAGCGGATGGCCCGCAGCAACGGGGTCGACGACCGGCGCCTGCTGGCTCTGTCGCTCGTGATCGCCAACGGGCTCGCCGGTCTGTCGGGGGCGCTCGTCGTCCAGACCCAGGGCTTCGCCGACGTCTCCATGGGCAACGGCACCCTGATCGCCGGCGTCGGCGCGGTCCTGCTCGGCGAGCTGCTCGTCCGGCCCAGCGGTTCGAAGGTCGTCCGGATCGTCCTCGCCGTCCTCCTCGGCACGATCGCCTACCGGCTCGTGCTCGTCCTCGCGCTGCAGCTCGGGCTGCCCGCGACCGACCTCCAGGGCGTCACCGCCCTCACCCTCGTCGTCGCCGTGGCCGCGCGCCGCTGGGGCGTGCCCCTCGCGGGCCGCACCCGCGCGGTCGTCCGCCGCCGCGTGACCGTCCGTCCCAACCGCCTCAGCAAGGAGCCCGTCTGATGCTCGAGCTCGATCACGTCACCCTCGTCCACAACCCCGGCACGATCACGGAGGTCACCGCGCTGCGGGATCTCTCGCTGCGGGTCCCCCGCGGCCAGATGGTCACGATCGTCGGCACCAACGGGGCGGGCAAGAGCTCGCTCGTGCGCAGCGTCGCAGGGGAGGAGCGCCCCAGTCGCGGACGCGTCCTCTTCGACGGCGACGACGTCACCCGCACGCCCGATCACCGCCGCGCCGGACGCGTCGCCCGGGTCTTCGACGACCCGCACGCGGGCACGCTGCCCGAGCTCTCGATCGAGGACAACCTCGCGCTGGCTCTGGCCCGAGGACGCCGCCGGCGGCTGCGGTTCGCGCTGACGGCCGCGCGCCGGGCGGAGATGCGCGAGCGCCTCGCGGTGCTGGGCCTCGGCCTCGAGGACCGCCTCGGCGACCCGGTGTCGCTGCTCTCCGCGGGCCAGCGGCAGTCGCTGACGCTGGTGATGGCGGGCCTGCGGGACCCCGAGGTGCTGCTGCTCGACGAGCACCTCGCGGCGTTGGACCCGGGCACCCAGCGGACGGTCCTGGGCCTGACCGTCGACCTCGTGGAGCGCGTCGGCTGCACGGCGATCATGGTCACGCACAACATGGAGCACGCGCTGGAGCTCGGCGACCGGCTGCTCGTGATGTCGCGCGGCCGGATCATCACGGACGTCTCCGGCGCCGAGAAACGCGCGATGACCGTCCCGGCGCTGATCGACCGGATCACGGGCGCCGGCGACG
Organism: Patulibacter sp. NPDC049589; assembly: GCF_040675535.1. Classification (NCBI taxonomy): domain Bacteria; kingdom Bacillati; phylum Actinomycetota; class Thermoleophilia; order Solirubrobacterales; family Patulibacteraceae; genus Patulibacter; species Patulibacter sp. NPDC049589. Next base: position 21,368 of record NZ_JBFAPC010000025.1, read on the forward strand.
TCGTGTCCGACCGCAGCGTGCTGGGGGATGGACCGGCGCGCCCGGTGCGCGTGCCGGCGGGCGTGGCGGGCGGTCCGCCGCCCGCGGCCGACGGTCCGAGGGAGGCCGCGGCATGAGCGCGCCGCCGAGCACCGCCACGGACGGCGTCGCCGCGGACTCCGGGATCGGGGGGCCGGCCACGGTGGACCCGGGGGCCGCGGGCGCCGGAGTCGCGGTCCCGGGCGGCACCTGGAAGCCGACCGCTCCCGCCGTCGGCGACGCCGCCGCCCCGCGCCGGTTCGGCACGCTCGGCGAGATCGCGCTGGCGGCCCGAGCGGGCATGGACCCGAAGGTCTGGGACTTCCTGGAGGGCGGCGCGGGGGAGGAGCAGACGCTGGACGCCAACCGACGGGCGTTCCTGCGCTGGAGCTTCCGCCCGCGCCTGCTCAACGGCATCGGCGTCCCGGACACCGCGACGACGTTCCTCGGCGTCCCGCTGCGGATGCCGATCCTCACCGCCCCGTTCGGCGCCGAGGGGCAGTTCCACCCCGAGGGGCACCTCGCCGTCGCCCGGGCCAACGCGGCGGCGGGCGTCGCGTCGATCGTGCCGGAGGCCAGCACGTTCCCGCTGGAGCGGATCGCGGCGGAGGCCCCGTCCGCGGCGCGGATCATGCAGCTGCACCCGACGGGCCGGCCGGAGAACGTCCTGGCGATGGTGCGTCGCGCCGCGGCCGCCGGCTACACGGCGCTGTGCGTGACCTGCGACTGCCCGACGGCGGGCTGGCGCGAGCGCAACATGCGCAACGCCTTCGAGATCGACGAGCGCTTCGTGTCCGGGAACTACCCCGCGGGGTCGCCGGTCCCGCTGCAGGAGGTCTTCGGGCAGCTGTTCCGCCGCGACGAGCCGCTCTGGACGTGGCGGCAGGTCGGCGACCTGATGGCCGAGGGCGGGCTCCCGTGGATGGCGAAGGGCGTGCTGACGCGCGAGGACGCGATCGCGGCGGCGGAGTCCGGCGCGTCGGCGGTCCTGGTCTCCAACCACGGCGGCCGCCAGCTCGACGGGGCGCCGGCGGCCCTCGATCAGCTGCCGGAGGTCGTGGCCGCGCTGACGGGCCGGCCGGTCCAGGTCGCGCTCGACAGCGGGGTGCGGCGCGGCAGCGACGTCGTCAAGGCGCTGGCGCTCGGCGCGGACGTCGTCGTCCTCGGGCGGGCGACAGCGCTCGGGCTGGCGGCGGACGGCGAAGCCGGGGTCGCGCTCGTCCACGCGCTGATGGCCGAGGAGCTGGTCACGATCATGACCCTCACCGGCCGGGCGTCGCTGGCGGACATCGGCCGCGACCTGCTGCAGGCGGCGTGAGCGCCGCAGGGCGGGCCGCAGGTCCCGTCGGGGACGCGGCGGTCGAAGGGGGGTCGGGGGTCGGCCACTCCGGGGCGGCGACGGTCGGGTCGGCGGTGGCCGTCTCGCACCTGCCGCTCCTCGGCCCCGACGGCACCCCGAGCACGCTGGCGCCGATCTCGGCGGCGACGGTGGTGGGGGACCTCGTCGTGGTCTCCGGTCAGGCGGCGGTCGATCTCGCCACCGGAGCGGTCGTCGGCGCGACGGTGCAGGAGCAGGCGGAGGTGGTCCTCGAGCAGCTCGTCGCCGTCCTGGCGCGCGCCGGGGCGACGCCGGCCGACGTCCTGCGCGCGGAGTGCTTCCTCGCTCGCGCCGAGGACTTCGCGGCGTTCAACGCGGTCTACGCGCGCTGGTTCCCGCCGCCGTCGCCGGCGAGGACGACCGTCGTCTGCGGCTTCGCGATCCCCGGCATGCTCGTCGAGGTGCAGGCGCTGGCGGTGCGATCCGGGGGCACCTGAGGGCCGGTGGGCCGGTCCGGACGGGGCGGCGCAGCGCCTCCGGGCGGTCCGCCGCGCCCGCCTCAGACTCGGCCCTTGCCGCGACCCGCGGCGGTCGCGGTCTCCAGCGTCCAGGACGTCCTCGGACGCGCCGGTGGCGCCGTGGGTGGGTCTGTCGGACCCACGGTCGCGGGCACCCTCGGTCGCGCCTGCCGCTCCACGTCCGCGCGCCGACCTGATTGCCTGTCTCCCATGACGACGACACGCGCGGTGCAGGTGACGGAGCCCGGCAAGGGCCTCGAGCTCGTGGAGCGCGAGCTCCGGGAGCCGGGACGCGGCGAGGTCCGCGTCCGCGTCGAGGCGTGCGGGGTGTGCCACTCCGACGCCTTCACCGTCGAGGGCCACATGCCGGGCATCCAGTACCCGCGGGTGCCGGGCCACGAGATCGCCGGGACGATCGAGGCGGTCGGCGAGGGCGTCGACCCGTGGGAGGCCGGCCAGCGCGTCGGCGTCGGCTGGTTCGGCGGCAACTGCGGCCACTGCGACCCCTGTCGCCGCGGCGACCTGATCAGCTGCGCGAACGGCCTGGTCCCCGGGATCGCCTACGACGGCGGCTACGCCGACCACGTGATCGTGCCCCAGGGCGCGCTGGCCTCGATCCCGGACGAGCTCTCGGCCGAGGACGCCGCCCCGCTGCTCTGCGCCGGCATCACCACGTTCCACGCGCTGCGCGAGAGCGGCGCCGCCCCGGCGACCTCGTCGCGATCCTCGGCATCGGCGGCCTCGGCCACCTCGGCGTCCAGTTCGCCCGCCGCATGGGCTTCGAGACCGTCGCGATCGCCCGCGGCACGGACAAGGAGCAGCGCGCGAAGGACCTCGGCGCCCACCACTACGTCGACTCCACGTCGGAGGACGTCGCCGAGGCCCTCCAGAAGCTCGGCGGCGCCCAGACGATCCTCGCGACGGTGACCGCCCCGGACGCGATGAGCGCCGCGATCGGCGGCCTGCGCCCCCGGGGCCGGATGATCGTCGTCGGCGCCTCGGGCGACCCGATCCAGGTCCCGCCGCTCGCGCTGATCCCCGGCTCGACCGGCATCATCGGCCACGCGTCGGGCACCTCGAAGGACTCCGAGGACACGATGCGCTTCAGCGCCCTGCAGGACGTCCGCCCGACGATCGAGACCTACCCGCTCGAGCAGGCGGCCGAGGGCTACGCCCGGATGCTGAGCGGCGACGCGCGCTTCCGCGTCGTGCTGACGATGGGGGCGTAGGGAGGGGCCGCTCCCGTGGCCGCCGGGCTGTTGCCCCCGCCCGCGGCCGGTCGACGCACGGGGCGGGGGGAGGCTCAGCGACGGGCGCTGCTCGGGGCCCGTGGCCGGGGGTACTCGCCTCGCAAACAATGAGGTGTCAGCGGGATGACATCGTTCTGCATGGCGCACCTCGAATTGGTCACACCTGCATGTAATCGCCAGCCTTTCACTCGATCCGGTATGTCTTCGCTGTAACGGCCTATCGTCCGTCTGTCAGCCCGAGCCCTGGCGGCGAGAGGCACGCCTTGTCCGACGTTCGACTCCCGAGACTGCTTCGGCAAGCCAGTCCGTTGTCGTATGTGACGGTCAAGACAGGCGGTCGAAGCCCTGCGCGATCGGGGAGAACGACGAACATGTACGCGCCGCTCAGCTCCGGCTTCGGAATGGCCGTTTCGGTGAAGCGGTCATTCCCGAACGTGATCCGAGTGGCTCGGGGCCCAGCAAAACCGAACTTCACGATCCGCTGTCCCGCCGCGGAACAGACCGGGATATCCCGAAGTCTGCGACTCGTCGACTCGGACATGCTCGGCGCATCACCTGTGCGTTCCCGACAGGCTCCGATCCGTGAAGGGACTCTTCCGGTGTAGCCGCTGGCAGGGATCGTCGGGCCGAAGTCGTCGGAGAACACGGCACCATCGCTGCGAGCGCGTCCGCAGCTTCCCGTTGGCCGGCTGTCAGGGGTCAGCGCGTGGAATCGTCCGTCGTCGTCGAAAGCCCCGTCGCGCCCGACAATGCCGATCTCGCCATTTTGAGTGCGGCCCGGCGCAACGCAGGTCAGCCTGCGAGCCGGGATACGTTCTCCGGCAGGTGTTGTCGCGCCCGGGAGCTCGAGGCCGTACAGCAGCATCGCCCAGCCGGGACCCCCGTCGGGGTCACGCGTCCCGAGGTCGAGAACACGAGACGTTCCCGGCTCGATCGTGCCGTAGGAGAAGCGCTGCGCAGTCGCCGGAGGGACGGGGGCGCCGGAGTTCAGCAGCGTTTCAGCAGCGTACGACGCTCCTGCCAGCGTGAGGGTCGCAGCGGCGGCGAGGAGGGGCAAGCGTCCGCGCCGCCAGACGTTGCTTCCAGCACGCCGGTCTCCGGCAGCGTTCCGTGTCTCCCATCGGTCAAGAAGTCTCTGCTCTGCATCGCGCTGCGCTTCGGGGTGCAGTCCCGTGTCGCTGATGCGGGTCAGAACATCGTCGACGTTGTGCTCACGCATGAGCGCTTCCCTTCTCGATAGTCGAAGACTGCGGAGGCGCCTGGGGTCCCAGGCTGCGGGCGAGTGCCGCGCGGGCGCGTGAGACGCGGGACCGTACGGTGCCAATCGGAATCGAGAGCGCAGCGGCCGTCTCTTCATACGAAAGCTCGCCCCAGACGGTCAGCAGCAGGGCCTCTCGATCACCGAGTGGGAGATGGCGGAGGACACTGACGAGCGCCGGGGAGAGCCCGGTGGTTTCATGCGCGGGACTGGTGCGTGCTCCGTCGGCGTGGTGGGCTCTCTCGATCGCTTTGAGTCGACGCTGTTCCTGGCGGTGATGTTCGGCGATGACGTTGGCGACGATCCCGTAGAGCCACGCGATGATCGGCGCTCGGTCGGGGTCGAACGACTCGAAACGGTCGTAAGCGCGGACGAACACGTCGTGTGTCGCGTCTTCCCCGGCAGCGTCCCCGAGCCGGCGGCGGAGGTACCGCAGCACCGTCGGCATGTGCGCGCGGTAGACCTCGTCGAAGTACTGACGGCGAGGAGGCAGTGGCGAAGATGTGGCGTCAACCGGCGGCATCTATCTGTACTTCGCCGCACGCTGCTGAAAAGTTCGCGGCCCCTGAACGCAGGGCGTCCGACCGTGTTCGGTCATCCGGGTGGTGCCGTCAGATCGCCATCGGAGGCAGGGCCGACTGGGCACCGTCGGGTTCCTTGGTCGATGCCCTCGTCGCGGGGAGTGACTACGAGAAGCCCGTCTGCCGCTTCGCGCAAGAGGCTCAACGACCTGAGTTCTTGAAGGGCTGCATCGATCGAGGGGCGTCGCGCGCCGCACAGGTCTGCGAGCGCCTGCTGGTGGATCGTGATCGGCAGCTTGATTCCCGCGGTCGTTACGCGCGCCCCCCAGCGTTCCCCGATCTGCCATAGGACCCCGTGAAGCCGGTGACTCAGGCGCGGCATGATGCGCAGGGCCAGAATCAGCGCCATCTCCGTTGACCGCCGAAGCGTGAGACCGACATATGTTGGGAAAACAAAAAACGGCTCTGGGCCGGGGTACCGGATTCAGAGCCGTTTTGGCTTCGTGGTTTGAGTACGAAGCAGATGGTGGGCCGCCTGGGACTCGAACCCAGAACCACGGGCTTAAAAGGCCCTTGCTCTACCATTGAGCTAGCAGCCCCGGCCCCGGAAGGGTACCCACGGACCGGCCGGAGCGCACGGTCCCGGCGGGCGGCATGCGGGGCGGGGGATGGGGGTAGCCTCGGGGCATGGGCAGCTCCGACATCCCCTCCGGCGACGACGCCGAGATCCGCCGCATCGAGCGCGAGCGCGAGGCCAACCGCCCGCTCGAGGAGGCCGGCGAGGGCGAGTCCGAGGGCTTCGAGCTCGCCGAGGCCGAGCTGATCGACCACGCGTCGCACGGCGACCAGCACGGAACCGGGGTCATCACGCGCGACGCCCGCACCGGCGAGGACCTCGACGGCGCGCCCGACGACGAGCGCTACGGCGAGGCCGACGACGAGGAGACCGTCGACCTCGGTCAGGACTCCGCCGCCGACGCGGACGGTTGATCGGCCGGCGGCGCCCGCGCCGGGCCGCCGGCGCCCGGCCCGGCGACCGCTCGTCCACGGGCATGGCGGTCGGCACGTCCGCCCCGGCCGCCGCGTTCTACACTCCAGGGGCACCCGCCCTCATGGTGTAGCGGTTAGCACGCCAGCCTTTCACGCTGGTAGCGAGAGTTCGATTCTCTCTGGGGGTACTTCGCCAGCCGAGGCGGTCTCGTCCGGACCAGGACGTACGTTCCAAGCTCGGCGGTCCCGATCTGCGAGAGCTCACGATCGAGCAACCGCGATCGCAGCCTCTGAGCGCCCGTCCGGTCTCCTCCCGCGCAACCGACTCGCACCTCCCGAGATGCCAGCCCCGACCGCCTCGGAACCGATCGACGTCGTCGACGAGAACGACCACGTGGTCGGCACGTCCCGGCGGGGGTCGGTTCTCGAGCGCGGGCTGAATTTCAGGACGGCCCACGTGTTCCTGCGGGCCCCCGAGAACGGTCTCGTTCTCCAGCGGCTCGCCCCGGATCGTGACCGTCACGGCGGCCGGTGGGGTTCGTCCGTGGCCGCGTATCTGCACTCCGGGGAGACGTACCGGCAGGCCGCGGACCGTCGCCTCCGCGAGGAGCTGGGAACCACGGCGATCCTGACCGACCTTGGATCGGTTGCCGTTCAGGACGAAAAGTCCACCAAGTTCGTGACGCTGTTCGCCGGCGGCCCGGTCGATGATCAGATCCTCGTGGATCGAGACCACATCGCGGAGCTCCGGCCTTGGTCGGCGGCAGAGATCGATTCGGCGCTTCGCGCAGATCCCGAGACCTTCACGCCCACGTTCCGAACGCTCTACGCCCGATTCCGTCAGACCCCGACAACCTAGGACCGGCGGAGGAGCCGGACGCGCCCCGGACCTGGGATCAGTACTCCAGGGCGGTTGAGGAGTACCGCTTTCAGGTGGACCTGAACTGGCGGCGTTCGCAGGCCTACTTCGTGCTTTGCGCGGCAGTCCTGGCAGCGTCGTTCGCGCTCCTCTCGAACAATGACCGGGTCGCCGACGTCCTGGTGGTGTTGGCCTTCATCGCGAGTCTCGTCATCACGGGGCTCGCGGCCGTTGCGGGCCACACGCAGCACCAGTACTACCGAGCCGCGCGCCACCGAAAGCTCGCACTCGAGCGGCGGCTGGGCCTCGGGGAGTTCGCACTGGAGACGACGCCGGGGATGGGCAGCAGCCACCTGCGGAGGTTCGGGAGGGTCACGACCCTCCAGAACCTCGCGTTCGGCATGCTCGCCATCGTCAGCGCGTCGGGTGCCCTCGTCGCCTCGGGTCTCTTCGGTGGCCTCGTGGACAACCCGGTCCAGACCGGGAAGACGGTCGAGACCAGCTGCGCAACGACCGCGCGCCGGGTGGCGAGCCCGGCCTCTCCGGGAATCCAGTGTCGTACGGTCATTCGTCCGTGACCTCCCGGTGAGACGCAGTCAGCAGCGCCGGGCGGCGTCTGCCGGATGACGAGGGTCTCGCGGGAGGCGGTGGCGTATCCCAGCGGCTTGTGCGGACGACGTCCGCGGAGGATCATCCGTGCGGTGTCGACGCCCGATCCCGCCCCGGACCGCCCCGGCGGCCGGCCGGTCGGGCGCCGGGCGTTCCTCGGGATCGTCGGGCTCGGGCTCTCGTCCCTGGTCTGGGGCGACTCCGCGACCCGTTGGCTGTCCGGCGCCGCCGACGTGCTGCCGTCTTCCGTCCGCAGCGCGCTGCCGAGCGGCTGGCGGATCTACGCGATCAACCCGCCGTACCCGCGCTTCGACCCGGCGACGTGGACCCTCGAGGTCGACGGCCTCGTCGACCGCCCGCGGAGCTTCACCCTCGCCGAGCTGCAGGCGCTCCCGCGCGCGGACCAGACCTCGGACTTCCACTGCGTCACCGGCTGGTCGGTCGACGACGTCCGGTGGGGCGGGGTGCGCTTCAAGGACCTGCTCGCCGCCGTCGGGCCGACGTCCGCCGCGGCGGCGCTGTCGTTCGTGTCCGCCGAGGAGGACTACTTCGACATGCTCACCCTCGAGCAGGCCTCGGTCGACGACGCGATGCTCGCCTACGAGATGGACGGCGCGCCGATCACGCGCCCGCACGGCGCCCCGGTGCGGCTCGTGATGCCGCAGATGTACGGCTACAAGGGCGTCAAGTGGGTCCAGCGGATCACGCTCGTGGACCGCATCGAGGACGGCTACTGGGAGGGCCGCGGCTACGACCGCGACGCCTGGGTCGGCCGTTCCAACGACTTCACCAAGGGCCTGTGAGCGGCGGGCCGGCGGCGGACGGGGCCCCTGGGCCCCCGGCCGTCGGGCGCCCCGGGGCGGTCGTCCCCGGCGTCGTGACCCCCGGGGCCGGCGGGCCGGCGCCCTCCGGTGCGTTCCGGGCCGGCCCCGCGCGCGTCCGGCGCTTCGGCGCCACCGAGCGGGCCGTCCACGGGATCCACGCCGTCGCGTTCTTCGTGCTCACCGGCACCGGGCTGGTCATGTACCTGCCGGCGCTGTCGGAGCGGATCGGCGACCGGCCGACGATGAAGGCGATCCACCTGACCGCCGCCGTGCTGTGGCTGACCGCGCTGATCGTCGTCGCGCTGCTGGGCGACCGGCCGGCGCTGCGCGAGGCCGTCCGCGAGCTCGAGCGGTTCGACGCCGACGACCGGCGGTGGTTGGCACTGCGCCGCCGCGAGCGTCCGCGGGGGTGGCGCGCCCGGATCCCGCAGGGCCGCTTCAACGCCGCCGAGAAATCCCACGCGATCGTCCAGGCGGCGCTCGCCGTGCTGTTCGTCGTCTCCGGCGTCCTGCTCTGGCTCGGCGAGCGGAACACGACCTTCCGCCTGTCCGGCACCGTCCCGCTGCACGACGCGTCGATGTACGTGGCCGTCGTCCTCGTGCTCGGCCACCTGTACCTGGCGCTGCTGCACCCGCCGACCCGACCCGCGTTGCGCGGGATCGTCCTGGGCGACGTCGACGCGGACTGGGCGCGCGAGCACCACCGCAAGTGGGACGCGCCGCCGGCGGGGGAAGCGCGCGAGCGTGGGCCGCGGCCCGGGCCGGTGCGGCTGGTCATCGCCGCAGCGGTGCTCGCCGGCGGCGTCCTGATCGTCGCGCTCGTCGTCCTCTGACCCGGGGTCCCGGACCGATCGGCGGTCGGGGCCGCCGCCGGGCGGGCCGGGCGGGTCGCGGATCGTCCGACCCCCGGCGGGACGCGAACCTGGACGCGGTGATACGAAGAGTGCTAGAACGTCCCAATGTTGCATTCGCGGACCGCGCGCCCGCTCTCGAGCGCCACCGACGAAGCCGCGATGCGGGACCTCGGGCGCGAGGCGCTGCCCGGGTCGGCGTTCCTCGCCGCGGCCAACGTGATCATGCAGCTCTCCCGGCTCCCGGTCGGACACGGCGTGGCCAAGTCCACGGTCGACAGCGGCCGCCTGGACCGCCGGCCGCTCAAGCGCCTGCGCACCACGATCGGCTACCTCGTCGTCGCCCTGGTCGGCGACGAACACGAACGGACGGTGATGCGGGACGAGGTCAACCGGCAGCACCGCCAGGTCCGCTCCGGGCCGGACGACGACGTCGCCTACAACGCCTTCGACCCCGAGCTGCAGCTGTGGGTCGCGGCCTGCCTCTACATGGGGTTCGAGCAGTACCTGCGGGACTTCCGCGGGCTGCGCGACGAGGAGGTCTGGGCGGCGTTCTACGCGCACGCCGAGCGCCTCGGCACGACGCTCCAGGTGCGGGAGGGCATGTGGCCGGCCGACCGCGAGGCCTTCGAGGTCTACTGGCGGGCGGGGATCCGACGGATCGACATGGACGACGTCTCCCGGACGTTCCTCCAGGACCTCGCGTCGATGCGCTTCCTGCCGCGGCCGGTCTCGCTCGTGATCGGGCCGCTGCACCGCTTCCTCACGCTCGGGTTCCTGCCCGAGCCGTTCCGCCGGGAGCTCGGCCTGCCGTGGACGCCGCGCCACCAGCGCGCGTTCGACCGCACGCAGCGGGTGATGGTGGCCGTTGACCGGGCGCTGCCGCGGTGGGTGCGCCTCCTGCCGGTTCGGCTCTACGAGCGGGACGTGCGCCGCCGAATCCGCGACGGCCGGCCGATCGTCTGACGCGCCGCCGCCGGCCCCGCGTCGGCGGCGCAGCGCCCACGGGAGTACCGGGCGAGCGTCGTCGTGACCGGCGGCGTCACGACGAAGGTCCGGCGCGACTCCACCACGACCCGCGCTCCCGGGCAGGAGTGGCTCTACACCACCCGGGCGGGGCTCGAGCTCCGCCGGACGGTCCGGGTCAACGCGTTCGGGTCCGTCGTCGGCGCCGTGCCTCGGCGTGGCCCCTCCGGGGGCGAGCACACCGCGAAGATCTCCGGATACCGCGAGACGAACTCCTGCGCGCCCACGGCTCCGGTGAAGCTCGAGAAGCCCGCGTGCGACAGCTCTCCGATCGCCCCGATGCTCGCCGGCATCACGTCCGGCACGCGCGGCCGCGTGTTCCTGGCGCTGAGCCGGGCCGGCAACGGGCAGGGGCACGAGCAGGGGCCGTGCACGCCGCCCACGGTGACCTCGCCGGACCGGTTCTCCGCATCACCACGTTGGGGCAGCTCGGGGTTGACCTCCGGCTCGGCGCCTCGGCGGGGCAGGCCGGTGCCGCGACCCGGTGACCGCGGACGCAGCACCGGCGCCGGACGGTCACACCCGGTCGGGGCGAACCGCCTGGTAGAGGACCGCGCCGACGGACGCGCCGACGATCGGGCCGACGAAGAAGACCCAGATGTCGTCCCACTTCCACGCGATCAGGTCGGGGCCGAACGTCCGCGCCGGGTTGACCGAGGTGCCGGTCAGCGGGATCCCGACCAGGTGGATGCCCGCGAGCGTGAAGCCGATCGCGAGCGCCGCGAACCCCGGGGTGACCCGGCGGTCCGTCGCGACGCTGACGATCACGAACAGGAAGATCGCGCTGAGCACGGCCTCCACGAGCAGCCCGGAGCCCACGCCGACCCCGTCGGCGACCGCGTTGTTGCCGAGGCCGTCGGCGTGCGGGAAGACGCCCTTCAGCGCCAGCGCGGCGACCGTCGCGCCGAGGAACTGGGCACCGACGTAGGGCAGCACGTCCTCGCGCTTGTGGCGGCCGATGACCGTCAGGGCGATCGTCACCGCGGGGTTCAGGTGCCCGCCGGAGATGTGGCCCGTGGCGTAGATCGCGCCGGCGATGCCGAGGCCGAAGCCCAGGGCGATGCCGGTGTACTGCAGCGCGGCGGCGTCGCCCGGGACCGCGCCGGTGAGCGCGACGGCCGAGCCGCAGCCGAGGAAGACGAGGATGAACGTGCCGAGGGCCTCCGCCAGTGCGCGCTTGGCGATCGGTGGGTCGGTGGGCTCGACGGGTTCGATGGTGCTCATGGGGGAGCGCTCCTTCTGGGGTTGGGGGTGCGCCGAGACTAGATCGTCGGCCGGCGCCCGCGGGGGACATCCCGTGACCGGGGTCGTGGGGATGTCGGCGCGGCGACGGCGCGGCCCCCCCCTGCGGATCTCGCCGTGAGCGACGCGCGCACCCGGGTGGAGCGGTCCGCGCCCGGTGCGGGCGGAGGGCGTCCCGCGACGGGTCAGGTCCCGCGGAGCAACCCGCCGTCCACCGGCAGCGCCGCACCGGTGATGTAGGCGGCCTGGACCGAGCAGAGGAACGTCGCGGCGGCGGCCATCTCCTCCGGCCGTCCGAGCCGGCCGGCCGGCACCTGGTCGCGCGCGGCGACCTCCGCGGCCACGAGCGACCCGTCCGCCGAGGCGAGCCGCTTCGTGGCGATCCGCCCCGTCAGCAACGTGTTGATCGTGACGCCGTCGGCGGCCACCTCGCGCGCCATGGTCTTGAACGCGGCGAGCGCCGCGGAGCGCTCGGCGTTCGACAGGACGAGGTTCGGGAGCGGCTCGCGGACCGACGTCGACGCGATGCCGACGACGCGCCCCCAGCCGCGCTCGCGCATCCCCGGGAGCGTGCGGCGCAGGAGCGCCATCGGGGCGCGGACGAGGTGGCGGTGCGCGTCGTCCCACTGGGCGTCGTCGAACGCCAGCGGGTCCGGGCCCATCGGCGGGCCGCCGGTGTTGGCGATCACGATGTCGATCGGCCCGACCGCGGCCTCGGCGGCGTCGACCAGCCGGTCGGCCCCGGCGACGTCCGCGGTGTCCCAGGCAATGCCGGCGGCCGCGCCGACCGCCGCCGCCGCCGCGCGCGTGCGCTCGGGATCGCGCGACGAGAGCACGACGGTCACGCCCTCGGCGATCAGCGCCGAGGCGATCGCCCGCCCGATCCCGGCGGACGCGCCGCCCACGATCGCCGTCCGCCCCGCGATGCCCAGGTCCATTCGCGGAGTATCGCGGGGCGGGGGCGGCGGCCCGCGGGGCGGGGTCGAGGGCCCGTGCATCGTCGAACGATGGCCGATCGTGCCGATGGCCGACCGTGTCGACGACCGATCGTGCCGATGGCCAAAGCCTCGTCGGCCCGATCGTGGTCGCGATCCGCCGGACCCCTACAGCGCGAGGGTCCGCGTCACGCCGAGCGCCTCCCGGAACCGCGCGTCGTGACTGGCGACCACGAGCGCGCCGGGCCAGCCGCGCAGCGCCTCCTCCAGGGCCTCGAGCGACGCGAGGTCCAGGTGGTTGGTGGGCTCGTCGAGCAGCAGGCAGGTGGTCCTGCGCAGCGCGAGGATCGCCAGCTCGGCGCGGGTCAGCTCGCCGGGGGACAGCGACCGGGCCGGGCGCAGGACGACCTCCGCGGGCAGCCCGAAGGTGGCCAGCGCGGTCCGGGCGTCGGTGACGTCGGCGCCGGCGAGGGCCGCGACGGCCGCCGCGACGGACGGGCGTTCGGCGGTCGCGTGCCCGTCGACGGGCGTCGCGCCGGGGCGCGGGGCGGATGCACCGCTCGGCCTCCCGGCCGCGACCGCCACCGCGGCAGTCGCGTCGGGGTCCAGCGCCGTGAGGACAGGGTCGTCGCCGAGCAGCGCCCGCCGCGCCTGCCCGAGCGTCGCCACGACGGCGCCGGGGGCGACCAGTCGCGAGCCGGCGACCGGCGCCAGCGTCCCGGCGAGGCCGGCCAGCAGCGTCGACTTGCCGCTGCCGTTGCGGCCCGACAGCAGCAGCCGCTCGCCGTGCGCGACCTCGAGGTCGACCGGGCCGATCCGGAACGTGCCGCGCTCGAGCACCGCACCGTCCAGGGCGACGGCCCACGGGGTGCGCTGCTCCGCGGCGGTCAGCGCGAGCCGCAGCCGCGCCGGCTCCCGCGGCTTCTCCGGGAGGGGCCGCGCCGCCCGGCCCTCCACGACCCGCGCGCGCCGCTGCATGCCCTCCGCGCGCGAGCGCACCCACTCCTTGGCGTGCTTGTCGTTGTCGTGGGTCGTCGCGCCGGCCTTCCGCCGGCTCGCGTCGGCGCGCCTGCGGGTCTCGTCGGCCGCCGAGCGCAGCGCGGCCCGGGCCGTCACCGCCTCCTCGTGCTCGGCGGCCGCGCGCCGCCGGGCCTCGGCCCGCTCGTGCTCCCACGACGCGAAGCCGCCGCGGTGGTGCAGGGCCGTCCCGGCGGGCGCGTCGGGGTCGCCGAGGACGACGAGCTCGTCGGCCACGTCGGTCAGCAGCGCGCGGTCGTGGGACACGAGGACGAGCCCGCCGCGGTGCTCGCGGATCACCCGCCGCAGCACGGCCAGCCCGTCCTCGTCGAGATGGTTGGTCGGCTCGTCGAGCAGCACGACGTCGTGGCGGCTGGTGCGCAGGATGGCCAGCCCGACGCGCGCGGCCTGCCCGCCGGAGAGCCGGCCCAGCGGCCGGTCGAGCAGCCCGTCCTCGAGTCCGACGTCGGCGGCCGCGGCGGCCAGGCGGGCCTCGGCGTCGTCGCCGCCCAGGGTGAGCCAGCGCTCCAGCGCGGCGGCGTGCGCGTCGATGACGGCGAGGTCGCCGGCGGCCAGACGCTCAGCGAGCGCGTCGACCCGCCGGGCGGTCGCGGTCACGCCGAGCCGGTCCAGCGCGACGGCCCGGGCGGGCCGCGGGTCGTCGTGCCCGGCGAGCTGGGGCAGGTGGCCGACGGCGCCGTGGTGCCGGACGGCGCCGGCGTCGGGCGGCTCGACGCCGGCGAGCACGCGCAGGAGCGTCGTCTTGCCGGACCCGTTGGGCCCGATCAGGCCGATGCGGGAGGTGGTGTGGACGCGGACGTCGACGTCCAGCAGCACGGTCCTGGGACCGTGGTGGCGGGCGACGGCGCGGGCGTCGAGCAGGATCGACGGCACGGAAACTCCTCGGGGGGCCCGGCGGGCGGACGCGTCCTGCATCGAGGACGGCCGGAGCCCCGGCGGGCGGGCGGACGGCGGGCGGGACCGCGGCGAGCGACCGGAGGGATCCGGTCGGTCGGTCGTGGCGGCGGTCGGCTAGGCGGTGCGCATAGGGAGGCCCCGAGGGCCTCCGTCCACGGTAGCGCGAGGGGCGTGGGGGAGTCAACGTCCTGACCTCGAGGCGCGGGTCGCCTCGGGTTGTGGACCGTCCAGGTACCGAAGTCGATGCCGCCGGTCCGGCGCCGGTCCGGCGCCGGTCGACCCGTCGGGTTGTGGACCGTCCAGGTACCGAAGTCGATGCCGCCGGTCCGGCGCCGGTCGGCGCCGGTCGGCGCCGGTCGACCCGTCGGGTTGTGGACCGTCCAGGTACCGAAGTCGATGCCGCCGGTCCGGCGCCGGCTGTCACCGGGCCGGCTCATCGAGTTGTGAACCGCTCAGGTACCGAAGTCGATGGCCCCCTCCAGACATCGGGTGCGGTGCAGGACGTCGACACGCATCGTCTGGAGGTACGCGAGGTCGGGCCCGCTCGGACGGGCCGGCCGACGGAGTCCCCCGTCGGTCGGGTGTCCGGTGGGCCGTGCCCGGCCTGCTGCCACCCGCGCGTCCCCGGAGCGCAAGGCCGCCCGCGGCCCGGTGCCCCCCCGCCCGTCGCCCGCCCCGCCCGTCGCCCGGAGCTCCTCCAGAGTGACCCGATTCCCGCCGGTGGCGTCGGGGCCCCGCGGACGAGGCCCGCGTTCCGCGGCAGCCGACGGTCTAGCATCGACGCGATGCCCCCGCGCGCCAGCACCCCCAGCCGCCGGCGCCCGCCGCACGACGTCGCGGACCTCTCGCTGGCCACGGCCGGCGAGGCGCGCATCGACTGGGCCGACGCCCAGATGCCGGTCCTGGCGCAGATCCGCGAGCGCTTCGGCACGGAGCGCCCGCTCGACGGCCTCCGGATCGCCGCCTGCCTGCACGTGACCGCGGAGACCGGCAACCTCGTCCGCACGCTCCGCGCCGGCGGGGCCGAGGTCTGGCTCGCCGCCGCCAACCCGCTCTCCACGCAGGACGAGGTGGCCGCCGCCCTGGTGCTCGCCGACGGCGTCGCCGTCCACGCCCGCCGCAAGGTGGACCGCGCCACCTACGCCCGCCATCAGGAGACCGTCGCGGCGTGCGGCGGCCCCGGCCCGCACCTGACGATGGACGACGGCGGCGACCTGCTCGCCCTCCTGCACGAGCCGGTCGACGGCGAGCCCCCCTCGCGCCCCTCGGCGGACCTGATCGGCGGCACCGAGGAGACGACCGCCGGCGCGATCCGGCTGCGCGCGATGGCCCGCCGCGGAGAGCTGCCCGTGCCGGTGCTGGCGGTCCACGAGGCCGACACCCACCGCGTGGTCGAGAACCGCCACGGCACCGGGCAGTCGGCGCTGGACGGCATCCTCCGCGCGACGAACGTGCTGCTCGCCGGCCGGACGCTCGTCGTCATCGGATACGGCTCCTGCGGCCGCGGCGTCGCAGCCCGCGCCCGCGGCATGGGGGCGGCGGTCACCGTCTGCGAGGTCGACCCGGTCAAGGCGCTGGAGGCGAAGCTCGAGGGCTTCGACGTCGCTCCGGCGCTCGTGGCCGCTGAGCGGGGCGACATCTTCGTGACCGTCACCGGCAACCGCGACGTCCTGACGCGCGAGCACTTCGAGCGGATGCGCGACGGGACGATCCTCGCCAACGCCGGGCACTTCGACGTCGAGATCGCCCTCGGGGACCTGGCCGCCGCGGCCGACGGCCCGCCGGTCGAGGTCCGCCCGCTCGTCGAGCGCTACGTCGTCGGCGGCCGGCGGCTGCACCTGCTGGCCGGCGGCCGCGTCGTCAACCTGGCCGCGGCCGAGGGCTACCCGGCGTCGGTGATGGACCTGTCGTTCACCAACCAGGCGCTCGCGGTCGAGGCGCTCGTCCGCGAGCCGGGCCGGTTCGCTCCCGGCGTCCACCGCGTCCCGCAGGAGATGGACGCGGAGATGGCCCGGCTGAAGCTCGCGAGCCTCGGCATCGGCATCGACGGGCTCTCGGAGGCCCAGACCGCCTACGGGCGCTCCTGGGGCTGAGCGGCCCGGACGACCGTTCGGGAACGGCCCCGCGGCCGTGCCTCCGGTCGGCCCGCCCGACGCCCGCGCCCGCCCGACGCCCGCGCCCGCCCGACGGCCTAGTACTTCGCGCCGACCGCGATCGCCTTACTGCGGCTCAGCACGTTTCCGGCGACGTCGAGCGCCTCGACCGCGACGACCTTGGACTCCCCGGCGCGGTCCGGGACGCGGATGAGCGTCTCGAACCCGGTCCTGGCGGACACGATGCGCGGCACGAGGGTCGTCGCGGACGCGCCCCCGACGACGCGCCAGGCGGCGACGGTCGTCGCGCCGTTCCACGAGACCCGGACGGCGACGCTGCTCGAGCTGCGCCGGGCCACGGCCTTCGGCGCGACCTGCGGCTGGGCGACCCACGGCGAGCGGTAGGCCCGGTAGGACTCCGTCCGCTTCGACGCGTACTTCGCCTCGAAGATCTGCGTGCCGTCGGCCGAGAACTCGGAGACGTTCCGTCCCGTCCCGCCCCAGCCGACGAACCAGTTGCCGTTCGGCAGCGCCTGCAGGTTGCCCTGGGTGTTGTCGACCTTCGGGACCGGGTTGACGAACTGCTTCGCGACGGTGGCCGTGTTCGCGGCCTCGTCGACGTTCAGGACGAGACCCTTCGACCGCTTGCCCTTGTCGTTCTCGATCGAGCTGGCGTTGTCGAACAGCGAGATCGTGCCGTCGGGCTGGCGGTGCGCGTCGTGCTGCCAGGCGAAGCGGGCGCCGGGCCCCATCTTGAAGTTCGACTTCTTGCCGCCGAGGCGCCAGATGATCTTCTTCGTCTTCTTGTCGACCTTGTAGATCGTGTGCGTGTGCCGCGACGAGACGAGGAGGTTGCCGTCGGCGTCGAGGTTCACCGAGTTCGCGTGGATGTAGTCGTAGGCGACCTCCGGACGCGCCGGGATCGGCAGGTAGGACTCGGCCGGGGACACGCCCTTCGTGATGTCCCACTCCCAGAGGACCTCGTTCGTCTTCGGGTCGATCTCCTGGATCAGGTTGCGCATGATCAGGTCGTTGCGCGCTCCGCCCTTGACGGCGGTGGTGCTGCCGCGGACCGGCTTGTACGAGATCCCGAGCGCGGTGCCCTGCGGCGTCAGCGTGAACTCGTGGAAGTCCATCTGCCCCTTGCCGTTCGGGCTGACCCTGCCGATCTCGTTCATGTTCTGGTCGACGATGTGGAACGCGCCGAAGCCGTAGCCGCGCACGGCGAGGCCCTCCCAGAACGTCGCGACCGGCTTGCCCTCGTACGTCTGGGGCTTGAGGTCGAGGATCGACGTGCCCCGCTTCTTCGCGGGGCGGAACCACACGAGCTGCCCGGCGTTGTCGAAGATCTCGGCGCCGGAGTCGATGCCGCCGCCCTTCGGGGTCGCGAAGACGTACCCGGGGGCCACGTTCGTGGCCGGCGTCGTCACGGTCACCCGGGTCGGCCGCAGGTCGGGGCGTGTCACGTACGGCGGGCCGTCGGCGCCGGCGGACGGGGCGGCCGCCGCGGCGGCGGTCAGCGTCAGGAGCCCGGCGAGGGCGGCGCGGCCCCGACGTCCGGCGCGGTGCGGCGGGGCTGAGCGGACGGCCCGGTGCATCCGGGCGGGGGCTGGGGCGGGCATGGTGCTCCGAGGCGGGGGATCTGGCGGGCCGGCGTGCGCATGGCGCGTCGGCCCGACCCATCCTCGCGCGCGGACGGCGGGCGCGCGCCGGTTGCTCAGCCGCGGCGGTCCAGCTCGCGCAGCGCCCGGAGCCCCGGCTCGAGCGCCTCCTGCAGACCGGCGAAGACGGGGCGCAGCGCGGCGTAGCGCTGGGCCGCGACGGGGTCCGGGCGCCGCGTCTCCGCCACCGCGATCCGTCGCGCGACCGCGTCGTCGTCCGCGATCAGCCCGAGCGCCCGCATGCCCACGATCGCCGCGCCGAGCCCGGAGCCCTCGTGGCCCTCCGGGAACCCGACCGGCACGCCGAGGACGTCCGCGAGCAGCTGCCGCCAGAACGGGCTGCGTGCGAAGCCGCCGGTCGCCCGCAGCTCGTCGACCCGGTGGCCGGCCTCGCGCAGCGAGTCGAGGACGAGGGCGAGCTGCAGGCAGACGCCCTCGACCGCCGCGCGGACGAGGTGCGCCCGGCCGTGCCCGGCGGCGAGGCCCACGAAGGCCCCGCGTCCGTCGCCCCGCCAGCGCGGCGCCCGCTCCGACAGCAGCGACGGCAGCAGGACGAGCCCGTCGGACCCCGGCGGCGCGGTCGCCGCGAGCGCGAGCAGCTCGTCCTCGGGGTGGGGGCCGAGGTCCGGCGCGAGCGCGTCCCCGGCCCAGCGCAGGACCGAGCCGCCGTTGTTGATTGCCCCGCCGGTGACCCAACGGTCGTCGTCCAGGGCGTAGCTGAACAGCCGCCGGGCCGGGTCGACCGCGGGCCGGTCGACGGTGAGCCGCAGCGCGCCGCTCGTGCCGATCGAGCAGGCGGCGACGCCCGGCCGCACCGCCCCGACGCCGATGTTCGCCAGCGGACCGTCGCCGGCGCCCGCCACGACCGGCGTGTCCGCGGGCAGGCCGGTGGCCGCGGCGGTGTGGGCGGTCAGGCCGCCGAGGACGGTCGTCGTCGGGACCAGCGGGGCGAGCACCGACGCCTCGATCCCCGCCGACCGCAGCGCGCCCGGGTCCCAGTCGCGCGCGGCCGCGTTCCAGAGTCCGGTGCCGGACGCGACGGACTCGTCGAGCGCCCACCGTCCCGTCAGGTCGTGCAGGACGAGCTCCTTCACGCCGACCCAGCGGCGCGCGGCGACGAAGACGGCGGGGTCCTCCTCGCGGAACCAGGCCAGCTTGGCCAGCGGCGCCATCGGGTGGACGGGCGTCCCCGTCCGGTCGTGGACGCCGGGGTCCGCGGCGCGGATGCGGTCGGCCTGCGGGGCGGCCCGGGTGTCGGCCCACGTGAGGATCGGCGTCAGCGGCGCGCCGTCGCCGTCCAGCGCGCAGAGTCCGTGCATGGCGGTCGAGACGGCGATCCCGGCGACCTCGACGCCGGCGTCACGGCAGCGCGCGGCCGCCTCGCGCACGGTCCGCCGGACGGCCGCGACCACGACCCGCGGCTCCTGCGTCGCGTGTCCGGGCTCCGCCACGTCGAGCGGGTAGCCGTGCTCGCCGCCGCCGAGGGACGAGCCGTCCGTCGCGAACGCGGTCGTCTTCGCCGCCGTCGTCCCGACGTCGACGCCGAGGACCGCCCGGCGCATCATCGGAGGCGCGACCTGCCCCACCACCGGCGCCGCGGTCGCACCGGGTCGGGATCGCCGGTGGCGGGCCGGCGGCGAGGCGTCACGGGCCGGCCCTCACCCGAGGTCGGACGCCTCGATCAGCCCGGCGGGGTCCGTCCGGGACGGACCCGTCGGGAACGCGAGGCGGACGAGCCGCTGCCCGTCGACGCTGACGTGCGCGATCACGGGCGGGACGACGCTGGCCGAGAGCTCGTCGAGCGCCTGGGCGACGGCGACGAGGCTCGGGCGCAGGCGGATCCGCCACGCGTCGATCTTGCCGGCGGGCACCGCGACCTTCTCGCGCTTCTCGACGCGGATGTCGATCGGCCAGTGCACGACGGCCGTCAGCCACACCGGCGGCACGAACTTCGCCTTGTCGGCGAGCGGCAGGACGCGGAGCGCCAGCACGATCGCCGGGGCGGGGACCATCTCGCGCGGGTAGGCCGAGATGTCGCCGCCCATCTGCGGCACCTGGACGTCGCGGAACGCGGCGGACTCGGTGAAGACCTCGCGGTCCTTGTCGGTCAGCTCGATCGACTGGGACTGGGCGAGCAGCGCGCCGGAGCGCCGGCGGAAGCGGGTCTGCACCGTGCCGGCCAGGCGCCCGAAGGCCTCGCCGCGGATCTCCTGGATCAGCTCGCGGTCGCCCTCCGTGCGGAGCGTGAGCGTGCCGGTGCCGACCTCCTCGCCGTCCACGAGTCCGCGGAACGTCGTCGTCTCGGGGCCGTCCAGCTCGGGATCGGGCAGCGCGTCTTCCATGGGCGGCACGATGGCAGGTGCGGGCGGTCGCGGCACGGGAACGGGCCCCGGCCGGCGAGCGCTTCCGCCGGCTGCGTCACGAGCTCGGCGACCGCTTCCTGGCCGTCGAGATCGACTCGTCGAAGGGCAACCCGTACGGCAACAGGCGGATCGCGCACTCGGTGGTCACGGAGGACCTCCAGGACGTCCCGGGCCACCCGACCCGCGAGGCGCTGGACCGGACCTGGACTTCTTCGCCGACCGGCTCGTGGTGGGGCGCCGGCGACGGCCTGAGGGCGTCGACACCACGTCCGCGGCGATCCGCCCGGTCGGTCGCGGAGGCGGGCCGAGCGGGCACCCCGTCGTAACCTTGACACGATCGTGGTAAGGTTACGAAGTCCCGCATGGACGCACTGACGATCAACGAGGCGGCGGAGACCACGGGCTGGAGCCCGCGGATGCTCCGCTACATCGAACGCATGGGGCTCGTCGAGCCCGAGCGGTCGACGGGCGGCTACCGCCTGTACGGACCGGGTGAGCTCCAGCGCCTGCGCACGTTGCGCGGGCTCCTGGACGAGCACGGTCTGGCTCTCGGAGAGGTCGGGTTCGCCCGCCGTATGCAGCACGACGACGTGCTGCGGACGACGGTCGAGGAATGGCTCGAGGCCGAGCCGGCGCGTCCTGCCCACGTGCCCGCCGACGATTGGCTCACGTGGGAGCAGGACAAGCACGAGCGACTGGTGGCAGAGGCCGCACGTCGCGCCGACACCACCGCCACCACGAACCTCACGGAGACGCTATGAGCACCGTCCTTCAGCAGAACGACTTCAAGGTCGTCGATCTGAACCTGGCCGCCGCCGGCCGCAAGCAGATCGACCTCGCCGAGCACGAGATGCCCGGCCTGATGTCGACGCGCCGCGAGTTCGCCGCGTCGCAGCCCCTCAAGGGCGCCCGCATCATCGGCTCCCTGCACATGACCACGCAGACCGCCGTGCTCATCGAGACCCTCACGGCGCTGGGCGCCGAGGTCCGCTGGTGCTCCTGCAACATCTTCTCGACCGACGACCAGGCCGCGGCGGCCGTCGTCGTCGGCCCGAACGGCACGCCCGAGGATCCTCAGGGCGTCCCGGTCTACGCCTGGAAGGGCGAGACGCTCGAGGAGTACTGGTGGTGCACCGAGCAGGTCGTCGCCGGCTGGGGTGCCGAGGGTCCGAACATGATCCTGGACGACGGTGGCGACGCCACGATGCTCCTGCACAAGGGCCGCGAGTTCGAGCTCGCCGGCGCCGTGCCGGACCCGTCCACCGGCGGTTCCGAGGAGGAGACCATCTTCCTGCAGCTGCTGCAGTCCTCGGTCGCCGAGCACCCGAACCGCTACACCGAGCTGTCCGACGGCATCCTGGGCGTCACCGAGGAGACCACGACGGGCGTCCACCGCCTGTACGAGCTCGCCAAGGAGGGCAAGCTCCTCTTCCCGGCGATCAACGTCAACGACTCGGTCACCAAGTCGAAGTTCGACAACCTCTACGGCTGCCGCCACTCGCTGATCGACGGCGTCAACCGCGCCACCGACGTCATGATCGCCGGCAAGACGGCCGTCATCTGCGGCTTCGGCGACGTCGGCAAGGGCTCCGCCGCCTCGTTCCGTGGCCAGGGCGCCCGCGTCATCGTCACCGAGATCGACCCGATCAACGCGCTCCAGGCCGCCATGGAGGGCTACCAGGTCGCCACGCTGGAGGACGTCATCGCGACGGCCGACATCGTCATCACGACGACGGGCAACAAGGACATCCTCACCAAGGATCACCTCGCCTCGCTGAAGAACAAGGCCATCGTCGGCAACATCGGCCACTTCGACAACGAGATCGACATCGCCGGTCTGGCGTCGATCCCGGGCATCGAGCGCGTCGAGGTCAAGCCGCAGGTCCACGAGTGGGTCTTCCCCGACGGCCACTCGATCATCGTGCTGTCCGAGGGTCGCCTGCTGAACCTCGGCAACGCGACGGGTCACCCGTCCTTCGTGATGTCGAACTCCTTCACGAACCAGACGATCGCCCAGATCGAGCTGTTCACGAAGAACTCCGAGTACGAGAAGCAGGTCTACGTCCTGCCGAAGCACCTCGACGAGAAGGTCGCGCGCCTGCACCTCGACGCCCTGGGCGTCCGCCTCACGAAGCTCACGCAGGAGCAGGCCGACTACATCGGCGTTCCGGTCGAGGGCCCGTACAAGCCCGACCACTACCGCTACTAGCGGCCACGGTCCCGCCGGCGAGCGCCGGCGGGACCGGCGTCCCGCCCCGGATCGACCGGGCGGGACGCGACCCGCATCCCGCCCCGGACCTCCGGGACGGGGGCGATCGCCCGTCGGCCGGACCATCCGGCATGATGGGCGGACCACCCGCAGGCGACCGTCCGGTCGTCGCGGGCAGCTTCCCGAGACATCTCGGAATCCGATTCAGCACACGACGGGCGGCCCACGGGCCGCCCGTCGTCGTTCCGTGGGGCGGGGCCGGTCGGTGTTCCGGGGGCGGGCCCGGGGCGGGCGGGCCGAGGCCGTGGTTGCCGGATTCGGAACCTGCCAGGGAGGTTTCCCGGTCGGCGTGCTGCCCCGGGGACGTCGTGCGGGCGGGCCCGGCGACGGTCACCAGATTTGCTACCCCCCCAGGTGCCTTTCCTGGTCGGCGTGCGGCGCCGGATCGTCGTGCGGGCGGGCCCGGCGACGATCACCAGAGTCGGTATCTCCCGGGAAGGTTTCCTGGTCGGCGACCCGCGCCGACCCGCGCCGACCCGCGCCGACCCGCGCCGACCCGCGCCGACCCGCCAGGACGGCCGCCGCACCTCGGCCGCCGAGAGTGCAACCTGCCGTTCAAGATCGCGCAGACGAGCATCGCGATATATCGCGCTATTGACGTCTCGGCGAAGACGATATATCGTGATGGAACACCAACCACAAGGAGTGTCCTCATGGACGCAGTTCGATTCACCATCAGCAGCACTCCGTTCGGCCAGCGCTTCGGCGGTCGTGGTCCTCGCCGCGACGGTCCGGGCGGCGACGGCGGGCGCGGCCCCGGCCGCCACCGCCACGGAGATCCGGAGGCGTTCGACGAGCGCGGGCCGGGTCACCACCGCCACGACGGTCCCGACGGGTTCGGCGAGGGCGGCCGCGGTCGCCACCGCCACGGCGGGCCGGATGGTCACGGCTTCCGGCACGACCACCCCGGCGCGTTCGACGAGCGCGGACCCCGGAACCACCGGTGCGCCCCCGTCGGCGAGCACGGCGGGCCGGGAGACGGCGAGGGCTTCGGTCCCGGTGGCCGCGGCGGCCGCGGGCCCGAGGGCGGTCGCGGTCGCGGCCGCGGTCCGGGCGGCCCCGGGGGACGGGGTCGCGGTCGCGGTCCGGGTGGTCGCGGTCCCGGCGGGCCGTTCGGCCGGCCGGGCGACCCGGAGCTCCCCGGCTTCCTGCCGCCCGGCGCCCGCGTCGGCCGCGGCGACATCCGCGCCGGCATCCTCGTGCTCCTCCTCGAGGGCCCGATGCACGGCTACCAGCTCATCTCGGAGCTGCACGAGCGCAGCGGCGGCGTCTGGCGCCCGAGCCCCGGCTCGGTCTATCCGACCCTCAAGCGGCTCTCTGCCGAGGAGCTCGTCGAGAGCTCCGAGGGGCGCGGCCCGCGCAAGGCGTTCTCGCTGACCGACGCGGGCACGGAGGAGGCGACCCGCCTGGCCGCCGAGTCCACGCCGTGGGAGGCGCTCGTCGACGACGACGACCGCGGGGCCCTCGAGCTCCGCGACCTGGTCGTCAGCGTCGTGGACGCCGCCCGCCAGGTCGTCCGCGTCGCCGACGCGGACCAGGCGGCGGACGCCAAGAAGGTCCTCGTCGAGGCCCGCCGCCGGCTCTACGGGATCCTCGCCCAGCCCGCTCATGGTCTTCCCCTCCGTCGAGTTCGCACTCTTCTTCCCGATCGTCTTCGGACTGTCGTGGCTGCTCATGGAGCGACCATCGATC